>JAPDQV010000045.1:0-16893 GCA_034505495.1 candidate division KSB1 bacterium
CTACCGGAGTCTGAACGTCGGCTTGGACCATTCCCTGTTATCGCGTCAACAGGACCAGTCGGAACGCACAACAAAGCAATGGTCCATGGACCTGGCGTGGTAATCGGCAGATCCGGAAGCCTAGGTGGTGGGCAGTTCATCGAAGGTGATTTCTGGCCCCTTAACACCACGCTGTGGGTGAAAGATTTCAAAGGGAATGACCGGAGATTCTGTTATTACCTCCTCAAGTCGCTTGACCTTACCCAATTCAACGCTGGAAGTGGCGTTCCAACCTTGAATCGAAACCACATTCACCCACTTCCCGTGACAATTCCTAAGAGTCTTGCCGAACAGCGCGCCATCGCCCACATCCTCGGCACGCTGGACGACAAGATCGAGCTGAACCGGCGCATGAGCGAGACGCTGGAGGCCATGGCGCGGGCGCTCTTTAAAGCTTGGTTTGTGGACTTTGAGCCCGTGCGGGCGAAATGTATGGGCGACCTTGATGGTCGCCCGCGCTGGCAGCGCGGGCAATCCCTGCCCGGCCTCCCCGCCCGCCTCTACGACCTCTTCCCCGACCGCCTGGTCCCCTCAGAACTCGGCGAGATTCCGGAGGGGTGGAGGGTGGGAACATTTGGCGACTGTTGCACAGTAAAAGGTGGCTATGCATTTAAGAGCAAAGATTTTGCTGAAAAAGGATATCCACTGGTTAGAATAAAGAACATTACATCTTATTACACTGTTGATTTATTTGATGTTGTTTATATTCCAGAAGAAATAGCATTAAAGACAAAAGATTTTTTTCTTAATGATGGCGATTTAATCATTGCAATGACAGGTGCAACTATTGGTAAGTTTGGTCTGATTGTTAATCGTGATGATACAAAAAAAGCGTTATTGAATCAACGCGTCGGAAAAATAGTTCCAAACATAATATCAGTAGAGAAAGCTTGGTTTCCATTTATATCTTTACTTGTAACTGATGTTTATGAGCAAATAGTCAATATTGGTAGTGGTAGTGCGCAACCCAATATCAGTAGTTCTCAAATTGAGGGTTGTAAATTCATCGTACCAGATAACAAATTAATAATTTATTTCACAAATAAAATAAATCCTCTCATGGAAAAATGGTTATTAAATATTAAAGAATCCCGCACCCTCGCCGCCCTGCGCGACGCGCTGCTGCCCAAACTGATCTCCGGCCGGATTCGGGTGAAGGACGCGGAACGATTTTTGAAGGAACGCGGGCTATGAAATACAATGGGTACGGGCACGGCATGTCGTGCCCCAATCGCCGCAGCATCCGCCTGAAGGGATACGATTATTCCCGACCCGGCGCCTATTTCATCACCATCGTCACGCAGGACCGCGAATGTTTGTTCGGCGCGGTCGTGGCCGGAATAATGTATTTGAACGACGCCGGGTGCATGGTTTGGGAATGTTGGCGCATGATTCCGCAACATTTTCCCAACGTCCGATTGGACGCGTTTATCGTTATGCCCAACCACGTGCACGGAATTATTGTCATCGTCGAAACGGACGACGTTGACAACGCCGCCCCGGCCAATACCGTAGGGGCGGGCCTCGTGCCCGCCCAAAACGGGATTGACCAAAATCGGGCAACCACAAGGGTTGCCCCAACGGTCGCCCCAACGGTTGCCCCAACGGTCGCCCCAACGGTCGCCCCAACGGTCGCCCCAACGGTCGGCCCAACGGTCGGCGATATTGTCGGCGCGTTCAAATCCATAACCACGGTTTCCTATATACGCGGCGTCAAACAATTGGGTTGGCCGCCGTTTCGCGGCCGGGTCTGGCAACGCAACTATTACGAACACATTATCCGCGATGACGAATCGATGGATCGCATTCGCGAATATATCGTCAACAACCCGCTGAAATGGACGCTGGATCACGAAAACCCGACTATAATAGGCGCGACGCATGCGTCGCCGCAACAGGAAAACCAACCATGACGCACCTGACCGAATCTATTGTCGAACAAGCCGCCCTCGATTGGCTGGAGGCCTGCGGCTGGCAGATCGCCCACGGGCCGGACATATCGCCTACCGGCGATACCCTCACCCTACCCCTCTCCCAGAGGGAGAGGGAAAGTTACAGCGAGGTGGTGCTGGCGCAACGCCTGCGCGATGCCCTCGCGCGCCTGAATCCTGACCTTCCCGCCGAGGCGCTGGAGGACGCCTTTCGCAAGCTCACCCGTCCCGAAGGCGCGGACCTGCTCCAGCGCAACCGCGCCGTGCACCGGCTGCTGGTAAACGGCGTGACGGTCGAGTACCGCACGGCCGAGGGCGAGGTCCGCGGCGCCCAAGCGCGGGTGATCGACTTTGACGATCCCGACGCCGACGACTGGCTGGCGGTCAACCAGTTCAGCGTCACGGAACGCCGGGGCGACTCTCGAATCGCCCCGACCCGCCGGCCGGACGTGGTGCTGTTCGTCAACGGCCTGCCCCTGGCGGTGATCGAATTAAAGAACGCCGCCGACGAAAACGCCACCATCTGGAGCGCCTTTCAGCAGCTCCAGACCTACCAGGCCGAGATTCCCTCGCTGTTCGCGTCCAATGAAGTGCTGGTCGTTTCCGACGGCGTCGAGGCGCGCGTCGGCGTCGTGGGCGCGGGTCGCGAATGGTTCAAGCCCTGGCGGACCATTGGCGGCGAAGCCCTTGCACCCGAGACCATGCCCCAATTACAGGTGGTGCTCGAAGGGGTGTTCGAAAAACGCCGGTTTCTCGATTTGGTGCGCGACTTTATCGTCTTTGAGGACGACGGCAGCGGCCGGCTCGTCAAAAAGATGGCCGGCTACCATCAGTTCCACGCCGTGCAGGCGGCGGTGCGCGAGACGCTGCGCGCGGCGGCGCGGGAGAATCGGATTGATGATCAGGCCGGCCGCTATGAATCGGGCCGCAAGCCCGGCGGCAAACCGGGTGACCGGCGCATCGGCGTGGTCTGGCACACGCAGGGCTCGGGCAAGAGCCTGACCATGGCCTTTTACGCCGGCCGCATCATCCGCGAACCGGCGATGGAGAACCCGACCCTCGTCGTGCTCACCGACCGCAACGACCTCGACGATCAGCTCTTCGGCACTTTTTCGCGTTGTCGGGACCTGCTGCGCCAGCCGCCCGTGCAGGCGGAGAGCCGCGCGCATCTGCGGCAGCTTCTCTCCGTGCAGGCCGGCGGCGTGGTCTTTACCACCATCCACAAATTTTTGCCCATTGGGGAGGTAGAGGCGGCAGGGGCAGGGGCAACGGTAGGGGCGGCGGTAGGGGTAGGGGCAGACCTTGTGTCTGTCCACGCCCAGACGGGGTCAACCACAAAGGGTGGTCCTATGTTGTCCGACCGCCGCAACATCGTGGTCATCGCCGACGAAGCGCACCGCAGCCAGTACGACTTTATCGACGGCTTTGCGCGCCACATGCGCGACGCTCTGCCCAACGCCTCGTTCATCGGCTTCACCGGCACGCCCATCGAAAAAGCCGACGCCAACACCCGCGCCGTGTTCGGCGAATACATCAGCGTCTATGATATTCAACGGGCCGTGGAGGACGGTGCCACGGTGCCGATCTATTACGAAAGCCGCCTGGCCAAGCTTGCGCTCGACGAGGCCGAGCGGCCCAAGATCGACCCGGACTTTGAGGAAGTTACCGAAGGCGAGGAGGTCGAGCGCAAGGAAAAGCTGAAGACCAAGTGGGCGCAGCTCGAGGCCGTCGTGGGAACCGAAAAGCGGTTGAGGCTCGTCGCCCAGGACATTGTCGACCACTTTGAGAAGCGGCTCGAAGTCATGGACGGCAAGGCGCTGGTGGTCTGCATGAGCCGCCGCATCTGCGTCGAGCTGTACCGTGAGCTGGTGAAACTGCGTCCCGCCTGGGAGGACGACGATGACGCACGCGGCGTGATCAAGGTAGTCATGACCGGTTCCGCCGCTGACCCGCCGGAGTGGCAGGCGCACATCCGCAACAAGCCGCGGCGCGAGGCGCTGGCCAACCGCTTCCGTGATCCGAATGATCCGTTCAAGGTCGTCATCGTGCGCGACATGTGGCTCACCGGTTTCGACTGCCCCAGTCTGCACACCATGTACATCGACAAGCCGATGCGCGGCCACGGACTGATGCAGGCGATCGCGCGGGTGAACCGCGTCTTCCGCGACAAGCCCGGCGGTCTGGTTGTGGACTATTTGGGTCTGGCTCATGAACTCAAGGCGGCGCTCGCAACGTACACCGAAAGCGGCGGCACCGGCCGCACGGCCGTGAAGCAGGAGGAGGCTGTCGCTCTGATGCTGGAAAAGTATGAGGTATGCTGCGGCCTGTTCCATGGGTTTGACCGGTCACGATGGGTGACCGGCACATCCGCCGAACGGCTCGGTCTCCTGCCGGCGGCGCAGGAGCACATCCTGGCGCAGGAGAACGGCAAGGATCGCTGCATCCGCGCCGTGCGCGAGCTGTCGCAGGCGTTCGCCCTGGCCGTTCCGCACGAAGAGGCGCTGCGCATCCGTGACGACGTGGCCTTCTTCCAGGCCGTGCAGGCGGGTCTCTCCAAGCGCGCGCCGGGAGAAGCCCGTCCGGAAGATGAACTGGACCACGCCATCCGCCAAATTATTTCGCGCGCCGTTGCCCCGGAAGGCGTCGTCGACATCTTTGCCGCCGCCGGCTTGAAAAAGCCGGACATTTCCATCCTTTCCGACGAGTTCCTCGCTGAGGTGCGCGGCATGCCGCACAAGAACCTCGCGGTCGAGCTGCTGCAGAAACTGTTAAAGGGGGAGATCACGACGCGGCGGCGCAAGAACCTGGTGCAGGCGCGCTCCTTCGCCGAGATGCTGGAGCAGACCATCCGCCGCTATCAGAATCGGGCGATCGAAGCGGCGCAGGTCATCGAGGAGCTGATCGCGCTGGCGAAAGAGATGCGGGAGGCCGACGCCCGCGGCGACAAGCTGAATCTGAGCGAGGAGGAGCTGGCGTTCTACGACGCGCTGGAGACGAACGACAGCGCGGTCAAGGTGCTGGGCGACGAGACGCTGCGGACGATCGCGCGCGAGCTGGTCGCCACTGTCCGCAACAACGTCACCGTCGACTGGACCCTGCGGGAGAACGTGCGCGCACAGCTGCGCGTGCTGGTCAAGCGCATCCTGCGCAAGTACGGGTACCCACCGGACAAGCAGGAAAAGGCGACCCAGACCGTGCTCGAACAGGCCGAGCTGTTGTCTGCGGAATGGGCGACCGCATGAAAGCGTTGAATAGCAACAGCACGCAGCGGACGTCGCTTTGTACCGCCGCTGATATCGGACGTTAGTAAAGCGGAGGAAAAATGAGCAATCGATTCGAAAAAACGGAACGACAAATCATTCGCTGGATGAGCCGATGGGGAATACTATTGCTGAGAATCAGCCTCGGCATCGTCTTCTTTTGGTTCGGGTTATTGAAATTCTTTCCCGGCCTCAGCCCGGCGCAGGAGCTGGCGGTGCGCACCATCAGCGTGCTGAGCTTTGGTCTTTTGCCGGCAAAAGTCTCCCTTCTCATTCTGGCGACGTGGGAAGTCCTGATCGGCCTCGGCTTGATTTTCGGCGTACAGCTGCGGCTCACGCTTCTGCTCCTCTTTCTGCAGATGCTGGGCACCATGACGCCGCTGCTGCTGTTTCCGCACGAGGTCTTTACCCGCATTCCCTATGCGCCTACTTTGGAGGGGCAGTACATTATCAAAAACATCGTCATCATCAGTGCCGGATTCGTGATTGGTTCCACGCTCAAAAAGAGGGATTCAAACTAATTGTCGAACCCCAAATTAATCAGGACTCCGCAGAGGGTTGGGGCACCCTCTTTGTCCTGCTCCCCTCCAATCGGCTGCACGTAAGCGGACTTTATAAACGACGCCTCAATCAAACCCGACTCCAACATTCTCTCTTTTTCTATCAAAAAACCCGCCTTCATGGGTCTAACTCACCCTTTTTCTTGTTTTTCTATCATTAAACTTGTACATTTTTTAACAATAGATCGTCTTTTGGTTTACATGGTATATCCGGAGGAGATTATGAAAGCCTTTTTGGTCCTGTGGTTAGTGATGTCGGTTTCTCTTTCGGCGCAGAATCTGTTGCCCGAACAATGGAAATTCAAAATCGGCGACGATCCGGCATGGGCGTCCGTCGATCTGTCGGATGCCGACTGGGGAACCGTCAAGGCCGGAGAGTTATGGGAATCGCAGGGGTTTCCGGGTTATGACGGCTTTGCCTGGTACCGCGTGCAGGTCGTCGTCCCCTCTGCCTTGAGGGGCAAGGCGGAAAAATACGGCGGACTCGTCCTGCGCCTGGCCAAAATCGATGACGCCGACGAGACCTATTTCAACGGCAAGCTGATCGGCCGCACCGGCCAAATGCCGCCGGACTATGTCGGCCGTTACGATGCCTTGCGCAACTATTCCATTCCCTCCGAGCTGATCCGCTGGGATCAGCCGAACGTGATCGCCGTGCGCGTCTATGATCACGGCGGCGGAGGCGGCATTTACAGCGGCACGCCGCTGCTGACCGTTAAAGGCTTGACCGATCTGGTGCTCATCAGGCCGAAGCTCGGCCCGCAAGATCACATCTTTTTGAACGTCAAGAACATCACGGTACCTGTGGAATTGACCAATAACTCCGACGAAAACATTGCCGGCGTCTTGAGCCTGGAGGTCGTCAGCGACTTTAAGAAACCGGTCGCTAAAACCTCCCAACCGGTCAAGCTCAAGGCCAAGAGCAGCAGGCGGACTGAATTCAGGCTGTCCGCCCCGGAACCCGGCTTTTACGTTGCCGTGGTGTCGCTCGGCAGTCCCATTGTGACGATCTCTCACCGTTTCGGCTTCGGCGTCGACCCCGAAAAAATCGTTTCGCCGACCGACGCCCGCGCCGATTTTGCCGACTATTGGGCGCGCGCCAAGCGCGAGCTGGCGGCCGTCGACCCGCAGTACAAAATGACGCGCATCGACAGTCTTTGCAGCGACAAGCGGGAGGTCTTTCTCGTCGAGATGCGCTCGCTGGGCAATGTCCTGATCCGCGGCTGGTATGCCCGACCGACGGCGCCGGGGAAATATCCGGCCATTCTGCACGTCCAGGGTTACAGCACGAACATGCAGCCCGCCTGGATCTATCAGGGGGACGACATGGTCGCGCTCGGGCTCAACATCCGCGGCCACGGCAACAGCCGCGACAACGTCGATCCTGGATTCCCCGGCTATCTGCTGCATCAACTGGCCGACAAGGAGACCTATATCTACCGCGGCGCCTATATGGACTGCATCCGCGCCGTCGATTTCCTCGTTTCGCGGCCGGAGGTCGACGCGTCGCGCATCGCCGTCGAAGGCGGCAGCCAGGGCGGCGCCCTCAGTTTTGCCACCGCGGCGCTGGACCGCGACCGCATTGCCGCCTGCGCGCCCGACGTGCCGTTCCTATCGGATTTCCCCGATTATTTCCAAGTCGCCGCCTGGCCGGGCAACGAGTTCTACAGCTGGGTCGAAAAGAATCCGCAGATCGGCTGGGAAAAGGTCTATGAGACGCTGAGCTACATCGACATCAAGAACTTGGCGCCGTGGATCAAGGCGCCGCTGCGCATGGCGGTCGGCCTGCTCGACGAAACCTGCCCCCCGCACATCAACTTTGCCGCCTACAATCAGGTCTCGTCGCCCAAATCTTTCGTCGTTTATCCCTACAGCGGCCATGCCCTGCCGCCCGCCAATTGGACGGCGAAAATGGAATGGATCAAGACGCAGCTGGGCGTAAAATAAACAATCAGCTCAACCTAAACCTTATGAAAAAATTTAGGTTCGCCTTACCGCTGCTTTTTCTCTTCTGCTCCGCCCAAGCGCCGGCTCTTACCGTCCGAACCGGCGCCTCGGATTTGGAACGATTGGCTGCTAAGGAGCTGCGCCGCTATCTTTATGCCTGCAGCGGCGAGCTTGCGACGATAAGCAGCGGGCATGGGGAGCAGGGCGATATTTTTATTGTCCTGCAGGGGAGCAGGCTCGAGGCAGAGCTTTTTTCGCGGTTCAAAGATCTGCCGCGTGAAACCCTGCCGCTACAGGGCTATGCGATTCATACTGTGGTCGAAAAAGGACGAGCGAGCGTCGTCATCCGCGGAGGCAGTGAGACGGGCGCGCTCTACGGCGCTTATCGGTTCATCGAGGCGCTGGGCGTGCGCTTTTACCTGCACGACGACGCTCTGCCGCCGCAAAGACCGATCAGCCTGCCCACGCTTCATCTAATGGAAACGCCGCAGTTCGACCTGCGCGGCATTCTGCCGTTTCACGACTTTCCCGAAGGACCGGACTGGTGGAATCTCGATGATTACAAGGCCGTCGTTGCCCAGCTCGCCAAGATGCGCATGAATTTCATCGGCTTTCACACCTATCCCTCGATTCCCTTCAACGGCCACAGCCGGCCCGAGCCGATGGTTTGGCACGGACTTGCAGATCAAATTCAGGCCGACGGGTCGGTCAACGCCGCTTATCCCGTCCTGCATTTTCACACCGGCGCCGGCACGTGGGGCTATTACCCGATGAAAACCTCGGATTACTCTTTCGGCGCTTCTCAGCTGTTTGATGTCGACGACTATGGCGCCGACTATATGAAAAATATCTCCCCCTGGCCGCACCTTCCCGCGGAAAATCTGCGCATTTTCAACACGTTCGGCGCCCGGCAGAGAGATATTTTTACTTTCGCCCGCCGTCTGGGCGTCAGGACCTGCATCGGCACCGAGACGCCGCTCAATATACCGTCGGAAGTTGCGCAGGCTCTGCGCAGTCGCGGCATCGATCCGCAGAGCGACGAAGCGGTGCGCAGGGTTTATGAGGGAACGTTCGAGCGCATCAAACGGCTGCATCCGCTCGACTATTATTGGTTTTGGACGCCCGAGTACTGGACTTGGGAAGCGGTGCCCGACAGCGCCGTGGAAGCGACGCAGCGCGATCTGCGGCTTGCTCTGGAAGCGGCCGAATCGGTCAAAGCGCCGTTTTCTTTGGCTACGTGCGGCTGGGTTTTGGGGCCGCCGAAGGATCGGGCGCAGTTCGACCGGATCCTGCCCAAATCCATTCCCTTCAGCTGCATCAACCGCGAGGTGGGCTTTACGCCCGTGGACAGCAATTTCGCCCGCATCACCGATCGCCCGACTTGGGCCGTCAGCTGGCTGGAGGACGACCCGGCGCTGATCTCGCATCAGCTCTGGGTCGGCAGAACCCGTCGCGACGCCGTCGATGCCGAGCGTTACGGCTGCAGCGGCTTCATGGGCATTCATTGGCGCACGGAGAACCTTTCGCCGGCTTTGGCCGCCCTTGCGCAGCTCGGCTGGTCCTTCGGCGACTGGGCCCAAGCCTACAATCCGGCAGAACGCGACCTGCCGACGCGCGACTTCTATCTCGACTGGGCGACGGCGCAATTCGGAGAGCAGATTGGACCTCAGGCTGCAGAAATCTTTTCCCGGTTGGACGGCGGTCCGCTCTATATTCCCGGCAAAACCGTGCGGCGCGCCAACCTGTATCGAACCTCGGACTGGGCGGGAAAAGGTCCGGGCGGCATTTTGATCAATCCCGAGCCCTGGAGCCGGGTAAAAGAGCACTTTACATTCATTCAAGAATTGGAAGCCTTGCGCAGCCGTATAGCCGAGCCGGAGCAGCACGAGCGGTTCGACTATTGGCTGAACAATTTCCGCTATCAACGCGAAACGGCGCGGGTCGGTTGTCTGTTGGGGGAATATGAAGCCGTTGTCCAGGCTGCGGCTGCAGCTCAATCTGCCGACCGGCGGCAGCAGCTTGCCCGACAAGCGGCGGAACTCAAACAGACCCTCGAACAGGCCTGGGGAGAAATGGTCGGGTTGCACCTTTTGACCGTCAATACTCCCGGCGCCCTGGGGACCCTGGCAAACCTGGAGCAGCACAACCTGCTCAATCTCAGGCGAATCTCGCGTCATGACAGCCTTTTGTCGGCGATTTTGGGCGAACTGCCGGCGAGCCGATTTCGGCAGGAATACCGCGGCGAGCCGCGTCTGATTGTGCCGACGCGCCGATCCGTTTTGGAGAAAGGCGAGCCGCTTCGTCTGACGGTTCGAATTCTCAGTCGCCGACCGGCCCATTCGGTTGCGCTCTTTTACCGACCGATCGGAAAGGGTCGCTTCAAGTCGCTGCCTTTCACCCATCGCGGCCGTAATGTTTTTCGTGTCGAGCTGAAGGCCGATCAAATTGCGGATGACCTGGAGTATTATCTCGAAGCGCAGGTGGAGGACGCTACGCTGCGTTGGCCGTCCGTCGCGCCGCAGAGATGCCGGACGGTCGTGGTCTGGTAAAGCCCGATCACTATATCAGCGATTCACAAAACGACTATTCGGGAGAAGTCATGATGAAGCTTCGGCTCTTCTTTCTGCTGATGCCGTTTATTTCATTTTCCCAGCCGATCATCAAATCCGTCACCCTGGTTCCCTCGCAAACCTATCAGACCATCGAAGGGTTCGGCGTCAACCTCAATCCCGCCATGTGGGACGGCGGCCATCTGCGGCCGGTGCTCGATCTGTTGGTCGATGATCTCGGCTGCACGCAAATCCGATTCGACGCCTACGGCACCGCGGATTGGCTCGATCCGGCTCGACGCCGCGCCGACGGCCGCCGGCCTGAAGCCTACCTCGCGCAAGTTTATTCCGCCCCGATCTTTCGCGACGCCTGGGCGGTCTTTCGCTACCTCAACGAAAAAGGCGTGCAGCCGCATTTCAACGTCAGCGGCAGGATTCCGCCGCAGTTTGCCGGACCGGACGGCCAACGCTTGGTTGATTTCGACGGCTATGCCGAAATGATCGCTTCGATGCTGAAATGGGCGCGGGAAAAAGAAGGCCTCAAGTTCTCGCTGCTGGCGCCGTTCAACGAGACGGATTTAGGGTTTCCCGAAGGACCCAAGCTGCTTCCCGAAGATGTCCTGCCCGCCGTCCGCGCCCTCATCCGTCGCCTCGATGCCGCCGGATTGAGCGACATTAAATTGATTCTCCTCTGCGATTCCACCCCCAATCTGGACAAAATCGCGCCGATTCTGTCCGAGCCGGCTTTGCGCAGCCGCGTGCACGCCTTTTCAACCCACACCTACGGCAACGGCGGCGACGAAGACGGCGGCTGGTGGTTTTTGGAACAGACGCCGTATGCCCGCTTTGCGGAGGCCGTGCGCAGCAGCGCCTACAACGGCGCCGGCATTTGGATGAGCGAGTACGGCGACCTCGATCAGACCGGCGAGGTGGAGTTCGGCATTGCCTGGCGCTCGACCCGCCGGCTGCTGAAGGCCTTGGCCGACGGCTTTACCTGCGCCATGGTCTGGGATGCCTATGACAATTTCCACAAACACGACAACGCCTGGACGACGTACGGCCTCCTCGCCTACGACGCCGAAACCCGACTCTATCTGCCCAAGCCGCGCTATTATGCGGCGCAGCAAATTTACAAGTACGTGCGGCCGGGAATGGTCCGCATCGGCATCGTCGCGCCCGACTTTGATGAACAGCAGACCTTTGCCGTCTTTAAATCGCCCTTAAAGCATCTGCGGCTGCTTGCCTTTATGACGCCGGACCGCCGCGATCTGACGATCGTCGGCATGAGCACGGTCGAGCGCGATGTGCGTCTCCAAATCGATGTCTCGGCTCTGAATCTGCCGGTGCAGGCGGAAGTGACCTATTATCGTACCGGCCGCAAAGAACAGTTCAAGAAAATCGCCGGTGCGTCGCTGCAGAACGGCATTCTGGAGGCGGTCGTGCCGGAAAACACGATTTTCACTTTGACGACTTTAAAATGAGGCGGACTATGAAGCGAAGAGAATTTTTAAAGACTACGGCGGCGCTTTCCGCGGCGACGATCGTGCCGCGTCACGTTTTGGGCGGCAGCGGCTATAGGGCGCCCAGCGATAAATTGAACCTTGCGGGCGTCGGTGTCGGCGGCGTCGGCAAAAGCTATCTGGAGAACCTGGAAAGCGAAAACATTGTTGCGCTGTGCGATGTGGATTGGGAGTACGCCAAGCCGGTTTTCGAAAAGTATCCGCAGGCGCGCCGCTTTAAGGATTTTCGCGAAATGCTGGAGGCAATGCCCGAGATCGACGGCGTGGTCATCGGCACGCCGGATCACACCCATGCGGTCATCGCCATGGAGGCGCTGCGCCGCAAAAAGCACGTCTATTGCGCCAAGCCGCTGACGCGCACGATTGCCGAAGCCCGCGCCTTGACGGCCGCCGCCAAAGCCGCCGGTGTCGCGACGCAAATGAGCATCCAAATGAACGCCATCGAAGAGCATCGCCTGCTGGCCGAATGGATCGCCGCGGGCGTCATCGGCGACGTGCGCGAGGTGCACATTTGGTCGAACCGGCCGATCTGGCCGCAGGGTATTCCGCGACCGCAGGAAATTCCCTCGGTGCCTCCGGCGCTCGATTGGGGGCTGTGGATCGGACCGGCGCCGTTTCGGCCGTATCATCCCGCCTACCATCCCTTTAATTTCCGCGGCTGGTACGATTTCGGCACCGGCGCGCTCGGCGACATGGGCTGTCATCAGTTCGATCCGGTGGTCAAGGCGCTCAAACTCGAGCAACCGACCAGCATCTATGCCTGCTCCACCGAGCTTTTCGAGGAAACCTATCCCAAGGCCTCCGTCATCTATTACGATTTTCCGGCGCGCTACGGCATGCCGCCGGTCAAGGTGGTTTGGTACGACGGCGGTCTGAAACCCGAGCGTCCCCTGGAGCTCGAAGACGAGCGCGAGTTCGGCGAATGGAACGGCGGTATTCTGTGGATCGGCGACAAGGGTAAAATCCTCAGCCACGCCACAGGTCAATCGCCGCGGCTGCTTCCGGAAAGCCGCATGAAGAGCTTTAAAAAGCCGCCCAAGACGTTGCCGCGCTCCATCGGCCATTACGAAGAATGGATTGTCGCCTGCAAGGGCGGCGCACCGGCAGGCGCCGATTTCGCCTACGGCGGACCGTTGACCGAATTGGTCCTGCTCGGTAATATCGCCTTGCGGATACAGAAACGCCTGTACTGGGACGGCCAGGCCAAGCGCTTTACCAACAGCGACGAGGCCAACAAGCTGATCGAAGAACCCTATCACAACGGCTGGAGTCTGTAAAAGCTTCTATGCGAATGAAAACAAAACCCCGAACAACGAGCTGTAGAAAAGCGGCATGACCTCCCGCGAACGTATTCTTGCGGCGCTCAACCATGATCAACCGGATCGTCCGCCGATCGACCTGGGCGGCCATCGATCTTCCGGCATTATGGCGATCGCCTACAAAAAGCTGAAGGACTATCTGGGCATCAAGACGGGCGATGTCTATGTCTACGACGTCATCCAGCAATTGGCGATCGTCGAACCGCCGGTGTTGGACGAGTTCGGCGTCGACGTCGTCGAGTTGGGCCGCGGCTTTCTAACCGACGAGGCCGATTGGAAAGAATGGCACCTGCCCGACGGTACGCCGTGCAAAATTCCCGCTTACGTGCAGATGGAGAAACGCGGCGACGATTGGCTGCTGCTCAATAAATTGGGGCGGCCGGTAGGGATTCAGAAAAAAGGCTGCCTGTACTTTGAGCAACTCGAGTATCCCTTGGCGAACCGCAACTTTGCCGAAGAGGATTTTAGCGACCTCGAAAAGCACCTGGGAGAAGGCATGTGGTCGGTGCCGTCCCCCGGCGGCCACTTGTCGCTCGAAGGGGATGATTTGAAACGTCTGGCTGAAGGGGCTAAAAAGCTGCGCGACTCGACCGACCGCGCCGTCGTCGGGCTGTTCGGCGGCAACCTGTTCGAGACGCCCCAGAGCCTCTACCGCATGGACAATTATCTCACCTATTTGATGCTTTGCCCGGAACAGTGTCTGCGCCTTTCCGAAAAGCTGACCGAAATCTATCTGCACAATCTGGAAAAGTATCTTTCGGCAGTAGGTTCTTTTATCGACGTCATTCTCTTCGGCGATGATCTGGGCAGACAAAACGGCCCGCTCATTTCGCCGGAAATGTATCGTGAATTTTACAAACCTTTTCACCGCAAAATGTGGCGGCGCGTCAAAGAATTAGCGGACGTGAAAATCATGCTGCACAGTTGCGGCAGCGTCGAGCCGTTTCTCGACGACCTGATCGACGCCGGACTGGACGCCGTCAATCCGGTGCAGATCACTGCCGCCGGCATGGATGCCCGAATCTTGAAGGAAAAATACGGCGAACGGCTCACGTTCTGGGGCGGCGGCTGCGATACGCAGAGGATTTTGCCCTATGCCTCGACGGAAGAGGTGAGAGCGCATGTGCGCCGACAGGTGAGCGTCCTCTATCGCGGCGGCGGGTTTGTCTTTCAGCAGGTGCATAACATTATGGCCAACGTGCCGCCGCAAAACATCGCGGCGATGTTTCAGGAAATCAATCGGAGGGTTGAAAAATGGATTTGAAGCATGCCGTCGTTTTGTTCTTGCTTTTGGGGGCGGCAGCGCTGTATGCATCGCCCATCACGGTGCCGTTCGTAGATCTCAATCGATACGAGGGCACTTGGTATGAGATTGCCAAAATTCCCAACCGATTCCAAAAAAGCTGTGTCAGGAACACAACCGCAACCTATCGACTGCTTCCCAACGGTCGTGTCGAAGTGATCAACAAGTGTCAAAAAGAAAACGGCAAAGAGACCAGGATCAAAGGCATTGCCAAAGTCGTGGATGCAACTTCCAATGCCCGGTTGAAAGTCAGTTTTGTCCGCTTCTTTTGGAAAAACTGGTTCTACGGCGACTATTGGATCATCGGTCTGGATGAAGAGTATCGGTGGGCAATCGTCGGCACGCCGAGCCGCAAATACGGCTGGATTTTGGCGCGCGAGAAAACGCTGACCGATGCCCAGCGCGCCGAAATCTTTAACATTCTGCAGAAGCAGGGCTATAATCCGGATGAGTTTGTCGAAACGCCGCAGAATTAATTTAAGGCTATTATGAAGTTCATCACTCCGTTAGGACTCTGCCTGGTCGTTCTGGCGGTTGCATCCGGCCCGCTGCAGTCGCGCAGCTTTTATCTCAGTCCGTTCGGATGGGACGGCGCAAGCGGAGGGCCGGACTCCCCCTGGCGCACGCTGGAGCGTCTGCAGGCCGCCGCGCCCTGCGCCGGCGATTCGATCTTTCTTCAGGGCGGCGCCGTTTTCCACGGCCGACTTGTCATCGCCGGCGACGGATGCAGCGAAAGAGGCCTGCTGATCTCCTCTTACGGCTGCGGTCGCGCCGTCATAATCACCAATGATTCCTCCGCCGTTACGGTGCGTAATCTGAACCACGTCATCATCCGCGATTTGGAAGTCATGAGCCGCGACCGTACCGCCAACCACGGCTTCGGCATTCAAGTGGTCAATGATCTGCCCGGTGCGCCCCGTCTTAAAAATGTATCCATTGAGAACGTCATCGCGCACGGCTTCAAATGGGCGGGCATCTATGTCGGCGGCGTGCCTACCAACTTGCCGGGATTCGTCGCGCCCGCAGGCTGCCGATATGGATTCGAAAAGGTGCGAATTGAAAACTGCGTCGCTTATGACAATGTCTATTACGGCATTTACGTCTCCGCACCCTGGTCACAGTACGCCGAGTTGACCGATTACGGCAACGCCGATGTCGTCATCCGCGACTGCGCCGCATACGACAACCCCGGCGACCCGACGTTTACCGAGAACCACAGCGGCTCCGGCATCATGCTCGATGATACTGCAGGAGGGCTGATCGAATACTGCGTCGCTTATCGCAACGGCGCGCTCAACGCCGGCCGAAACGGCGGCCCGGTCGGCATTTGGACGCACGCTTCGACGCGGGTAACCATTCAGTACTGCGAATCGTTCTCCAACCGCACCGGCGGCGCGGCCGACGGCGGCGGCTTTGATCTCGACGGCGGCGTTAGTCGCTCGGTCATTCAGTACTGCTACAGCCACGATAACGACGGCGCCGGATTTCTGATTTGGGAATGGGGCGGCGTCCGGCAGTTGGAACAGGACACCGTCCGCTGGTGCATCAGCGTCAACGACGGCCGCCGTCACACCTACGGCGCCGTGCATATCGGCACTTCCTGGAAATCCGTACGGGACATTGTTATCCACAACAACACCTTGCTCATGAATCAAGCGCCCAACGGCGAACCGTGCGTCGTTTGGATCAGCGGCAAAACCAACGAGCGAATTCACGTCTGCAACAACCTCATGGTGTCCTTTGACGGCATACCGTTGGTCAATATCAGGGCGCGGCAAAAGGAGCTTCGTTTTCTCGGCAACGGCTATTGGGTGAATGATGGGCGATTCGTTTTTAAGCAGGGCAACAAAACTTTTTCTTCGTTTGCCGACTGGCGCCGCGCAACGGGAATGGAAACGCTGCAGGGGCGGACAACCGCCGTCATTGCGGATCCCGGATTCGATCCGTACCGGATCGGCGAGACCGTCGGTTATCCGCGCCGTCTCTGCAACTTGAAAAGCTGCCGTCTGTCCGGCGACTCGCCGTTTTGTCGAGCCGGGCTGTCTTTTTTTGAGTTGAAAATATCTCCGGCGCCGTTCGACTTTTGGGGAACGCCCACTCCGGCAAATCTGCCGCCGAGCATCGGCGCCTGGCAGTGTCCGTAACCTGAAACAATGAAACATTGTAAAACAAGGGAGCTGATTTGAACATGAAATGCAAAATGTTTTTCACTCTTTTGATCCTCATGCTGTTCATCACAATTATTTCGGCGAACGCCGCAGCGCCCAAGGCGGAGCTGATACCTTTAGGTACCGGCGACGTGCTTTCGGTGCAGGTTCTCACGCCGGAAATTTTCCGTATTCGTCTGGATAAAAACGGCTGGTTCACGTTGTCGAGCATGGAAAAGTACCGCATCGTGCGTTACGATTGGCCGTCGACACCGGTCAAAAAAAGCGAGGACGGCAACCGTGTCATTTTTGCGACGG
>JAPDQV010000045.1:16903-24234 GCA_034505495.1 candidate division KSB1 bacterium
TCTCATCATCAATAAGAAGGACGGCGCTTTTACCCTTAAAGATGCTTCGGAGAAAATATTATCCTCCGGTACACCTCTTCCTGATAATCAATGGGGTTCGTTCGGCGTGCATCTCAATTTGGCAAAGGATGAGCGTATCTACGGACTCGGCGACGTGTCTCGCGACTGCATTCAGCGCCGGGGCAAAGCCGTGCAAATGTGGGCGACTTACGGCCCTGCCTACGCCCCGTCGCCGTTCGTCATGAGCAGCCGGAACTACGGCTTGTTCGTCAATACAACTTGGCGGCATTACTGGGACATCGGCCGCTCGAAAAAAGATGTGATGACCATTTGGGGGCCTCAAGGCGATCTTGACTTTTATCTGATGGCCGGAAAAGATTACGCCGAAATTCTCAATCTTTACACCGAGATCACCGGCAAACCGACCCTGCTGCCGATGAAAAGCTACGGTCTGATGTATATCGAGCACTACAAAGTCGATCAGTACGATCTGCTGCGCACGGCAGAACAATTCCGCAGTCTGCGCATCCCCTGCGATTGGCTCGGCTTGGAACCCGGATGGATGGAGAAAAACTATGATTTAAGCACAACCAAGGACTGGCATCCGGATCGTTTTTTCATGCCTTCCTGGGGCGAGGCAAAAGATCACCGCGAGGTGACCTTTATCGGCGCCTTGAACCGCATGGGATTCGACTTGGAGTTGTGGATTGCCTGCAATTACGACATCAGCTACGAAGCAGAACGCCGCGCTCTCAAGGCGGAGACCTCCCCCGCGAAATCGACCGCAACGGCACCTTTCGAGGTTGAATCGCTCAAATATCCGGTGCACGGACATGAACCTTGGCATCTGGACAATTTGACCAAACCGGATGAGCCGTGGTTTCAGCATTTGAAACGGTTTGTGGATTTCGGCGTGGCAGCCTTTAAGCAGGATCCGGCTTTCGGCATCAACGAACATCCGGACCGCCTATACGGCAACGGCATGACCGATGAAGAGATGCATAACCTCTATCAAACCCTCTTGGCGCAGCAATATCATGAAGGATTTCGCGAACACACCGGCGGCCGACGTTCCGCGACATTTGTCTGCGCCGGTTATGCGGGGTTGCAGCGCTGGGCACCGACCTGGGCGGGCGACACCGGCGGCGGTCCCGGTCCGTTGATTTCCATGCTCAATCACGGTATGTCCGGTCATATCAACACCAGCTGCGATATGGAAGTCACGACGCCTGCCGGCATTCATTTCGGATTTTTCCAAACTTGGGCGTTGGTGAACGGCTGGTTTGAAATCAGCCATCCGTGGCGCCTTGGGCAAAAGCAATATAAAATGTTTGTTTATTATGACAAGCTGCGCTATCGTCTCATTCCATACATCTATTCCACGGCGTTTAACGGCCACCTCACCGGCATGCCGGTGATGCGCGCCATGCCGCTGGTTTTTCCGAATGACCCCAAAAGCGATGAGCTGTTGAACCAATATATGTTCGGTGATTACTTGCTGGTTTCGGCATTTAGCAATCGGGTCCATTTGCCGCAAGGAAATTGGATTGACTATTGGACCGGCAAAACCTATCAAGGCCCGGTGGATATTGACTATATGATTCCGGAAAACCGCGGCGGCGCACTCTTTGTCAAAGCGGGCGCCATTCTGCCGCAATGGCCGGAAGTGGATTACATCGAACCGAATACGATAAAAGAAATTATTTTGGAAATCTTTCCGCACGAACGCAGCAGTTTTTCGCTTTACGAAGACGACGGCAAAACGTACGCTTACGAAAAGGGAGCGTTCAGCCGCACAAACATCACTTGCGAAGCAGCCGGCACCGAGGTACGCGTGAACATTCCGGCACGGCAGGGCGACTATGAGGGCAAACCGAAAGAGCGTCGTTTTCTTTTGCAGATTCATTTGGAAAAGGCGCCGACTGCTGTGACCATTGACGGTCGGGCGGACGATACCTGGCGTTTTGACGAAGCGGCTCGACTGCTGACCCTTCCATCATTGGAAGAAAAAGTCGAAGGCATCAACGTCACCGTAAAATTGTGAGATTAGGGTCGAACGATAGACTAACAACGAGGTCGTTTATGAAGCGAGTGCTCAGCCCTTTAGGGATGATCTTTTTCATCGCAGGCGCCTCGGCGCTGTCCAAGCCTGCCTTGCCGGATTCCATCCTCGGGCATCCGGTACAGCGCGCCGCCGACGGCCGCCTGCTGCCGTGGTACCAGCCGCACGTGCCGGGCGCCGCTTATGCGCACGTCGCCAAACTGGCGTCCGAGTTTATCCGCGACAGCGTGCCGGTGTATGACCCGTTGGGCGTAAAAATGTACTTTATCACCTGCTGTTTTCACCAGGAAACGCGGCAAAATTCCCATGAAATCATCCCTGAGGACTGGATGCACAACCCGGCCTGCGTGTGGGCCGGATTGGTGCAGGGCCTGGTGCTCGATTGGCGCGTCTATTCCGGCGACGAGTCGTACATTCCTTTGGTGCGCGAAATGCTCGACTTTCAGCTGCAGCACGGCACCACGCCCGCCGACTGGCCCTGGCCGAACGTGCCGTACGCGAGCGCCGATCCGTTCGTGGTCGAGTATCAGGGCGCGACGCGCTGGGAAACCGACGGCATGCGCGGCGACGGCCTGCACGGCATCGAGCCGGACAAAGTCGGCGAGCTCGGCGTCGCCTATCTCAATTTCTACAAAGTGACCGAGGAACAGCGCTTTTTAGATGCGGCGCTCCATTGCGCCGATGCGCTGGCCACGCACGTGCGCGACGTGCTGCCGCCCTCTCGGCAGTTTGCGCCCTCCAAAACGGATCAATCGCCCTGGCCGTTCCGCGTCAACGCCCGCACCGGCGCGGTCATCTCGGAGTACTGCTCCAACGTCATCGAGCCGATCCGCCTGTTCGACGAACTGCTGCGGCTGCGCGATCGTCTCCGGCTCACGCCGGAACAGGCGGCCGCCTATCAACGAGCCCGCGATTTGGCCTGGCAGTGGCTCTACTCGATCAACGGGCCGATGAAAACCTACATCTGGAACGCCTATTTCGAGGACATCCCCAATGACCCGGACCGCAGCAACCGCGTGCAGATCACGCCGCTGGAGACGGCGCGGTACCTGATCAAGCATCCGCATCTTGATCCTGATTTAGAAAAGAACGTGCCGGCGCTGATCCGCTGGGTCGCTTCGGCGTTTGCAACCGAAGGGCTGGATGCCATCAAAGAGCAGACCTGGTGTTACGAACCCATGGGCAGCCATACGGCGCGCTACGCTTCCATTTGTGCGCTGTGGTACGAGCGCACCGGTGATCCGTGGTACAAGGATCAAGCGGAACTATTTTTCAATTTGGCCACCTATATGTGTCACGAGAACGGCGTCGTGTCCGTGGGGCCGTACTGGCCGAGCTCGTGGTGGTCGGACGGCTACGGGGATTATATCCGCCATTTCATGGAGGGCCTGGCTGCTGTTCCCGAATGGGCGCCCGACGGAGATCACCTGCTGAGATCCACATCAGCGGTTCAAAAGATTACTTACCAACCCAAAAAGATTTTTTACAAAACTTTTGACGACCAAGGATGCGAGGTGCTCCGCCTTACCGTCAAGCCGCGCCGGGTTACGGCAGCCGGTCGGCTGCTGCAGCAGGTCCGTTCATCTGATCAAGAGGGTTGGCGATGGCAAAGCTGCACCAAAGGCGGCGTGCTGCGAATCAAGCGTGAAGGCAGTCCGGTGGTAATCGAGAAATAGGGGGTTGTAAAACTACAAACTTTAAAAAGCACTAATTGAGAAAAAGTCTGAAACTTTGGACAAGAGTATTCTTGTAGATATTTCAGTTTTCGAACCTGGCAATGAAAGATTGTTCTTTAGCTCGCGATCTATTTGAGTATATATGCAAGTCTTAAAGGACACCGCGACGGAATCGCTTTCAAAACGCCGCACTCGAGATGAAAAGTGCATTATTTCAACGCGCGATATGCAATATAGAAAATGCAAAATCCTATTAGATTATCATCACCAGAAAGCTAAGGTAGTAAAAAGACATGACCCTAATGCATCATACGGGTTATTATGTAGGCAAAAACAAAATAGATGAAGAATAACGTTATGCAAATTACTCCAGGGAGCATCATACAAGGAACCTATTGGCCGGAGCCGGTCGAAGTTTCACAGGTTGAAGAGATCGGTGATTATGTACGCATCGTTGGTGTGCTGACCAAATCGCGCGAGCACATCGATCAAATGTTGCCCAAATCACAAGTAATGCAGATTGCCGCAGGGGAAATCAAACCTTTATTTTCAGCAAATCCGAGGCATTTTTTCCTTGCCTTGGAAGCATACCGATATCGATTTGCGTCATTATATGATCCTCTATTGGCGATGAACACCTCAAAAGTGGATCCCCTCCCCCACCAAATCGAAGCTGTTTATGGGTATGTCTTGCGGCTGCCGCGCATTCGCTTTCTGATTGCTGATGATCCGGGCGCAGGCAAAACCATTATGGCGGGGCTGATCATAAAAGAATTGAAACTGCGCAATCTCATCAGGCGAATTTTGATTGTCGCTCCCGGGCATCTCAAAGACCAATGGCGGCGGGAAATGAAAGACCGCTTCGAAGAGAATTTTGTAGTCGTAGATCGCGATGTCATAGGTGCCTTTTATGGGCAAAGCGTCTGGCAACGTGAACAGCAATTAATTACTTCGATTGATTTTGCCAAACAGGATGACGTTTTGCCCGGCATTGCTTCGGTACCGTTTGATTTGATTATCGTGGACGAAGCTCACAAGATGTCCGCGACTCGTTATGGGGAAAAGCTGGACAAGACTATCCGCTATCGATTAGGCGAAAGACTTTCAGAAATCACAACTCATTTGCTGTTTTTGACCGCTACGCCTCATCGCGGTGATGCCGAAAATTTTCGTTTATTTCTCGACTTACTGGAGCCCGGCTTTTTTGCCACAACAGAAATGGTTTCCGACTCTATTCGCAAAGCCGAAAATCCGCTTTTTATTCGCCGGCTAAAAGAGGATTTGAAAGATTTTGACGGCAAGCCGCTGTTCCTGCCGCGACATGTCGAGACGAAAACCTTCAACCTTGGTGTCGAAAGCGCAGCAGAGAAAGAATTGTATAACGCGCTTTCGCGTTACGTAAATGAACAATACGGCCTCGCGCTTAATAAAGACAAGCGCCGCAACATAGCTTTTGCTCTGGTCATCCTGCAGCGTCGCTTGGCCTCCAGTACGTATGCGTTGCTCAAGTCGCTCGAACGACGAAAGCACCGGCTGGAAAGCTTGCTCCATGAGGCTCAACAGCGCCATCAATTCAGCTTTGGATATGATTTCGATGAAGTCGAAGACATGAGCGAGGAAGAACGATGGAAACAGGAAGAGGTCTGGGAGACGCTCAGCGTTGCCGAAAACCGAGAAGAATTGGAAGAGGAATTGCATACGCTTGAGAAATTAGTCGAGCAGGCAAAAGCTATTGTGGATACAGAGCCGCCCGCAGAAGTTAAACTGCGACATTTCCGCGCCGCGCTGGAAGAGCTCAAGCGGCAATACCCAGGCGAGAAAATCTTGGTATTTACCGAATCGCGTGATACCCTTGAATACCTGGAAAGAAACTTGCGCCGCTGGGGATACAGTGTCTGCACGATCCACGGCGGAATGGAGTTGGAAGAACGAATCAAAGCCGAGGCCGTTTTCAAGAACGAAGCGCAAATCCTGGTGGCGACCGAGGCGGCGGGTGAAGGCATCAACCTGCAATTCTGCCATTTGATGATCAACTATGACATTCCCTGGAATCCGAACCGTTTGGAACAGCGCATGGGCCGCATTCATCGCTACGGGCAGACCAAGGAAGTGTTCATTTTTAACCTTGTGGCCTGCGACACGCGCGAGGGCAGCGTTCTGAACGCCCTGTTCCGCAAACTCGAGGAAATTCAACAGGCGCTCGGCAGTGATAAGGTTTTTGATGTGTTGGGCGACATCATCACCGGCAAAAATCTTTCGCAGTTGCTGGTGGAAGCCGCCGCCAACGCGCGCAGCCTGGATGAAATCCTTGAGGAAATAGAAATCAAGGTGGATGCCGAATATATCGACCGCGTGCGACAGAATCTGGGAGAGAGCCTGGCCACACGGTATATTGACTATACCCGCATCCGCGAAATGGCCGAGCAGGCGCGTGAACATCGTCTCATCCCGGAATATACCGAAGCCTTCTTCATACGGGCGCTGGAGGAGCTCGGCGGACGCCGGCTGGAACGCAAGGTTGCTGAATACCCCCGTGGAACCTTTCTCGTTTTGGAAAGTGTCCCATCGGCTTTACGGCAGATTGCGGAAGAAGAATGGTTCAAGAGACAGTTCGGCGCGCTTGTACGACGCTACCCGCTCATTACCTTTGATAAAGAAGCAGCCATGCGCGTTCCGCAGGCAGAACTGGTCACCTTCGGCGACCCGCTCTTCGAAGCCGTTATGGTGTGGGTGGAGCGACATTTGGATATTGCGCTGAAGGAAGGGGCGGTATTTACCGACCCCGACGGGCTTCGCGACGGTATCCTGCTTTTTTATCAAGGTGAAATACGCGACGGTAAAAACGAAATTGCCGGCACGCGCCTGTTTGCTCTGTTTGCCGACCGAAAACGGGGCGTAATCGAGCCGGTCAATCCGGCCATATTGTGGGATTTGTCCGAGGGGGGCGAGGCATCAACCTATTTGCCTGCAGAGGAGGTGGATGCATCGAAAGGCCGCGCCTTAACCGTCCTTTTGCCGGAACTGGAAGCCTATCGCCATGAGCTGATGGAGGAGCGCAAACGGCAAGCCGCCATTAAGGAAAAATACGGTTTGAAATCGCTTGAATATCTTATTTTAAAACTTGACGGAGACCTGATACACCTGCAGATCCGCAAAGAAAAAGGTGAGAATGTGGATCTTGTTATGCACAACAAGAGAGAACAAAAGGAGCGTTACGAACATGCCTACAAAGAATTAAGCATAACGCTCAAGCAGGAATGCCAACTGACTCTTTCCACACCGCGCTTCCTCGGCGCAGCGCGCGTTGTGCCGGCGCCCTTCGCCGCCGACTTGGCATCGGATGCCGAGATCGAAAGAATCGGTGTTCAAGTCGCCATGGAGTATGAGCGCGCTCGCGGGTGGATGCCGGAAGACGTTTCAAAAGAAGACCTCGGCTTCGACATACGTTCCACCTCGCCGGAGGGTCAAAAACGGTACATCGAAGTCAAAGCCCGTGCCGGGTCCGGCCCGGTGGCGCTGACCCAGAACGAATGGTTCAAGGCGAAGCGCTTCCAGTCCGAGTATTTTCTGTATGTGGTGTTGAATGCCGCCGG
>JAPDQV010000046.1:0-9802 GCA_034505495.1 candidate division KSB1 bacterium
ATACGGCCCGCGGCGACTATGAGACGGCGCTGAAGTATCTTTCCGAGTCGCTTTCGATCCTTCGCGAGATCGGCGACAAGGGCGGCATGATTCCTACTCTGCATAACATGGCGCATATTTTCCTGCAGCAAAATGATCTGCAGCAGGCTGTCGAACATTTTGCTGAAGCGTACAGACTGGCACTAGAAACAAAAGACGCCATGGGTTTGTTCAACGTCGGAAGAGATTTGGGGCAGCTGCTTGTTGCGTCCGGAGAAAAAGAAAAAGGTGTGCAAATACTGCGTCAGGCGTATGAAATAGGCCGAAACGCCGGCCTTGCGGGAACGGAAGAGATTAAAAACATTCTAAATGCAATCGGTGAAAGGGGTTCATCATTAGCTCAATACAAAAAACTCTAAACGGTCACTAGTAGCAAATTATAAATCCACTATAAGCCGAAAAATGCAATCAATAATCCGTCAACGTATAGGCAATCGTCGTCGTATAGGTACCGCTGTTGACCGTTGCCGAAACATTGCGGAACTCAAATTGAATGGGAATATTTCTTCGATTCTTACTGCCGGTAAAAAAAAGCTGATTGGTTTGGCTTAACTGTTGAAATTCCGTTCCGCCGCTGATGGTTCCTCCGCCATTCCCGTTTCCTGTCCGACGCACCCACAATTCAATCGGTTGCGGCAGATTGTTATCATCCAGCCGGATTTCCACCTGCCACCAGTCCTTTGCTTTTATATCAATATCAAATTGATTCGGATTGCTGGTAAAAGTATTTTGCATGTCGGCACCGGCTTCTGTAACGATGGTAGAAGGTATGCTAAGCGTCCAACTGCCGGTTACTTGGATTATGGTTTGTTGAGCAAGCAAGGATGGAGCTGAAAAAAGGAAAATGCAAATCAGTCCACTAGAAAACCTGCGGTTTAAGATCGGCAAGAAAAGAGTTTTCGGCTTTATTTTCATTTGAAATAATTGGTTCGCTTTTGATTCATTGATCTTAAAAGCTTAACAGCCCATAGCAATAGCATCTACTTTAGGTAAAGCAGCTCTTTATTATAATTATTCCGTAATAGTAAGCGATTCTTTAAACATGACCAATTCTTGGGGTTTGGGAATAATATTTACACTCAATTCTATGTTTTGATCCGGTGACACATGGACATTAAACGTATCTTTTTCAATAATCATCGACTCCGGTAGACCGTTTCGATAAACTTTTACAAGCCATTCTCCGGGTCGTATATGAGTAAAAATAAATTCTCCCCGACTATTGGTCGTAGTTCGAAGTATTTCATTATCTTTTTTAATTTCAACAATAATTCGATGCTCCGAGTTGTCATGCTTCTCGTATACCGGGGAACCGGTCATTTTAACCCGACCTCTTAAACTGGCACTTTTTACGATGCCGAATTCGATATAATGGCGGTTCCCAGGCTCGAAATCAATCTTTAATGGAAAATGGACAGTAGGAATCAAGCCTGAAGTGAGCGATCGGGGATCTAAATTCAAATAATAAGTTCCCGGCAAAACGGCTGGAAACGCAAAACTACCGTCCTGTTTTACTACGGCTGTTTGACCGTTTAATTTAAGGATAAGACCCTCTACAGAGCTTCCTCCATCGCCCTCGATTCGCCCATATAACGAAGCGGTCTTTTCACTTTTTTTCAAAGGTATTCCCCATTGATACGCATAGCCTGCCGAAATTGCAAATTCTTTACGAGAGAATTCTTCACGCAATAATGTGTAGCGGGAGCGAATTGAAAAAATATGTTTGTTATTGATAGTCTGTTGAAAAGTCAATTCGAATAAATTCCGGTCATACAAATAATCCTCCATGGAATAGTTGTTTTGATAATGGAGGTTAAAATAAGTGGTCTCTGTCGGTTTTATAAAGAAATCGCCGCCGAAAATGACTTGCCGTTGATTGGTCAACGAATACTTTAAGGATTTCTCATATAAGCCGAATAATTTCAAATTCCACTTTTCAGACTGATTCATAAAAAAGGATCCCTCTATTCGGCTTAACAGCTCGCTGTTCCAATCCCGATTCATTGACTGCAGGTTATTCTGCGTTTTCCCGCCTTCAAAGTTCAGGTCAAGGCCGGCTTTTTTAAAGCCGGTATTTATTCCGACGCGGAAATTATTTTCTTGATAATCAAATTTGGGAATCGGCATTCGGTCCTTTCGCGATCGAACCACCTGATACCCGTACATTCTTAAATTCTTGGCTGCATTCCATTGCAGGCCTGCGTAAATACTTTGACTTAGGGGCGAAATGGAATAATACAAAGAATCCTGCGCAGCATTTTGGTGATCTTTTCGGGCGTTTAAAATAAATCTTAGACCGCCTGAGATTTGATAGCTCATATAATTAGAAAGATATAAAGAATTTGTATAATAGCCGGGGAAATTTCTATCACTGTAGATAATATGAGACATCCATCGAAATCTTTTCAATGACAAAGAGAATGCAGCGCGCCAGGCATTTGAAAATGCGTTTTCATTGGTCCCGATCGCATATTCGGTATCCAATTCAAGGTTCTTTTTCCATTTAAAAGAATTCTCCATGCTCAATAGGGAATGACTCTTTTGTGTCCTTTTTTCAAGAAAATTCAAGCGGAAAGATAAATTATCCCGCAAATTGTACCTGACAAAAAGAGCCGTTTCTTCTTGAATTTTTTTGTAGAACCGAGGCTGAAGATAAAAACCGCCGAAGGACAACCGATTGAGGTGATAATTGACCTCGAAGCCTCTGCCGTAGCGGGAAAATTCAGTGAGATAACTGGATTCGAAAAAGTAATCACCTAATTTGATGACACCGTTCGGATGCTGATAGTTCACCGAATACTCATCTCTTTGCCCTAAGGGTGACAGATTAAAACGATCCGGACCTCTCATTTTAAGCTGAAGATGATGATTCCCCTTTTCATCTAAAGCACCTTTAATTTCAACGCCTCCTTGGAAGCCGTCCGCTCCTTGAATGCTGTTGCGAAAATTTAAATAGTTCAAAAAAATAGTGGTCGGAAGGCGAAAATAGGAATCGGCTTGCGGGCCGCTGATCGGAATAATTTCAAAACGAAAAACTGCCTCTTCATAAGCCTTTCCGTCTTCGCTCCTGGCTGTCAGGATAATGGTCTCATATTGATGATGCCTGAGATTCCTATCGGTCGGCAAACGAATTTCAATATTTCTGCCCGAATTCGGTGAAAGGAAAAAGCTGCTTTCTCCGGCAATATAACCTTTTGTAGTCTCAAGCAAGATTTTTAATTCCTGATTACCTTCATTATATAATGCAGCCGTTCCTAAAAATTCTTCACCGGCCAGCACAAAACTCTTGGCCTGCATGATTTTGATTGACAGACGATTTTGCGGAAGCACAACGACATTGAAATCGTAACGATCGTTGATTTCAGGAAATTGTCGGCTGTAGATATGATAGTGAATTTGATAATTACCGGCCGCCGTCCCTATAGGCACCGCAAAGCTTAATAGTTTGACATTGCGATCATTCGGCCTCAAATAGAGAATGGATTGGTGGGAGACCAGCTCCCAATTATCCGGCAGTTGTATGCGTTCCTCAAACTCTTCATACGGTGTATGGTTCGAGATTTCCATTAAAACGTCGCCGATATTAGCCGGTGAAACGGCGGTGAGCTCGTCCTTCATAGGCCGAACGACCACGCTCATTTCGCCTGCAAAAAGAGTAAGAGAAAAAAATAAATTTAAAAGCCGAACTCCTTTCATGTCTATTTCAAAATAAGCGACAAATTCATACCAAAGATTTTATCGCCGCAATCGGCTGTCAAAAGAGATTGATATTCGCCGGCCGGCAAGTCTTTTAACTCGATGTCAAATCTCCAGGAAGTGCCGGGGAATAGACGTTTTCGGTTTTTGGCAGCGAGATCCAGAGACTGACCATCCGGTTTGAATATTTTTAACATGACGTTAGGGGTCACTTGTCGATTGCCGACATTTTCCACATCCAAAGACAATTGTTTTCTGCTCTCTGCGGAAACGATTTTCACATTATTAAATTTTAATAAAGCATCTCCTTTTTCAGTTAAATCGGTTATAATCTGAACGCCGTAGCGAATCACACTTTTTATTGAAACCATGCCTTCTTTCGCAACCGATTCACCCGCTTTAGGGGCCTCGACCATTACCATGCTCCAATAGGTCCCCGCAAGACTATCCGCCCATGGTATTTTGATCTTTAGCGAGATAATGGTCTTCTCTTTCGGCGGCAGAATCAAATTTTGCGGATAGTATTCAATCCATTGCGCATTGGACCGCGGGGTTGAGCCGGGATCAGGATAAAACACCTTTCCGTCCGCATCGAACTGATAATCCGTTTGATAGATTCTCACTTCCTGACTTTCTGTGCCCGGATTCTCAAGCTCGATAAATCCCTGAAGCGAATCGCCGCGAGAACAAGTAAACTCGTGGACCAGCCCGTTGCGGATGATTATCCCTGCTTCAGCACTTTGAAAAATCAGCCAACCCGCCAAAAGTATCGTCAGACGTCTCATCGTTTTAATAGATTAGTTTGATGATAAAGAAAAAAGGTGACCGTCTAAAAGCTTCGATCACCTTTTTTCATTTCGCAGGTTAATTGTCAGTTATCGTTGGTGATGGTATAGATGACGATAACGTTGGTATTATCTATGGTGACCGACCCCATATTTTCAACGGCCAGTCGATAAGTCAACTGGTGACCATTGTTCGTGCCGGTTCCCGTATAGCAGCTGCCGATTCCTGTAACAATCGCTACAGCGCTGCTTTCAATTTTTTTCTCACCGGCCGAAGTTCCCAAAACACCGGCACCTTGACCTGTGTAATTGGCCGCGGTTACGTATAAGCCCAAGCCGGAAAGATTCGAGTTGGATTGAACGGTAACCGTTCTGGTTTTGTTGAGCTCTACCGTGGAAGTGTAATTCAGCCACGCATTACTGTTTGTTCCGCCGACAGGAGCCTCACCTGCCTCGTTGCCCGGCACAGATATCGAGAGAGAAACATTGGCGCCCTCTACGTCGACAAGTGCGATCTCGGGGATGCTGATGGTAACCGTATGCTGGTAGCTGTCCGTATCAGCGTAGGCAGCGGCAATGAATAATGCCAAGAAAACCGCAGTCAAAGTTAATCTCTTCATAGTACCTCCAAAGTTGGTTAACTTTATATTTGATTGTGAACTATCGGCAATATTTATAAATCAATCCGACTTGATTTTTAGATTCTTCATTTAAAATTTTCGTCCTTCCATCCTTCAATCTTTATTATTAGATTCAAATTATTCAAATTTTCTTCATCCATTTTGCATTTTTCTTTAGCTCATGTATGAGCTTTTTCTTCACAAGTATCACCTTTAATAACTTTTAGGATTCCTTTGATTGCTTTATAGACTATACAAATTACCCGAAAGCACTCTTATCCCTTTATACAAAAAAAAGCTTATTTTTTAAGGGATTGCCTTACTTTATCAGCAGTACTTTATTCGTTTCCGTCCTCTCCGGCGTGGTAAGACGAACGAAATAGGTTCCACTCGGCAGATTTGCGGCGTTCCAAACCAGCTGGCGGCTTCCCGCCTCCATAACGCCGTCCTGCAGAACCGCGACTTCGCGTCCGTTGACGTCGTAAACGGCGACCCGTACCGGCACGCGTTCCGGAAGATCAAAGGCGATCGTGGTCTGCGGATTGAACGGATTGGGGTAAGCGGCATACAAGCGGAATTCCTGCGGGACAGTGTTCTCGCGTCCAACGGCCGCAGCGGCGGAAACTCTGACTTCCTGCCACACTTCGGCGCTGCCGTCAAGCTCTACGGCGCGCACACGGTACGCTTCCGCTTTGGCCGCATGCGGATGAACGTCGCGGAAAAGGTATTCGGCCGCATCGCCGTCTGTACGGCTGCAAAGCTCAGGATGGTCGGCAAAGCCGGCAACCGGCTCCCACCGTCCTGGAGCTAAGCAGCGCTGCACTTCGTAACCGGCGACATTTATCTCGTTCGCTGAGGTCCAACGAATGCATACAGCGTCGGACTCGCGCTCGGCCGAAAGTGACGTCATGCGCACGGCAATCGGCCCGCCTTCGAAAATCGTAAAGGGGGAGAAGGAGGTGAGGGGCTGCACGGACTCGATGAATTTTCCGTCCGCATCCCATTGCGGCGTCGATGTGGCGATTTCTTCCCATTCTGTGCCGTTGAAATGGGCAATGACCGGTCGACCGGTAATCCCCGCGTTCTGCAGCAGCTCGTCCGTATAGTAAAGACGGACATAAGCCGGATCCGCGGCGTTGATCGACCACCAGCGCGACGGCGCCTTTTGTCCTTTCAGTAACGGGCAGAGCTCGTTGTAAACGCGAGCCTTGCCTTTAGTCCTGCCGTTATGCGCCCGCAATTGCGCGTTCGCATCGGCCAACTCCTTGGTCGACCAATTGTCGTCGATTTCCGGCTCCGGCCCGTAGATCCAGATAATGCCGCTGCGGTCGTCCTCGTGCAGCTTTTGTTTGGCATTGTAGGTCGAACCATAGCCGTACATCGCTTTGCTGATATCGTTCACGCCGTCGCCGAGGTCGCCGTAAAGATCGCGCAGGCTCAGCCAATGCCCCAATTCGTGCAGGGTGATGGTCTGCACATCGAAAAAGTTGCCGATTCCGTAGCCCCAATTCAGATCGTAATTGAAGGTTATATCACACTCGAGGATTGTGTTGGTACTGGGATTATACCATGTGGTGGCCTCACCGATTACACTGCCGCTGCCCAATGCACCCCAAAAAATTTCGTTTTTGCCGTTGTAGGTTCTGCTCGTGGCAGTCGTCGGACCAAAATAGGTAAAAATAAAGTCGGCATCGCCGTCTTTGGTCCAGGTATCGGCAGCGGCTTTGATGGCGGTTCCTTCGCCATCAATAAAGGGATTGTTTTCATTAATATAGTAAAAGACCTCCTTGACATCCCATTTGCGCTGCATATAGCCGAAGGTAACAGTAAAGGGGTAACCCAAGCTGATCAACCCGCTGCTGTTGGTTACCGTTACGAGACCGCTGGAGGCGGAAGCTTCGTAGCCGTTAATTGTACCCACCGGAACCGTGCAAACAATGGTATTGTTGCTCCATGAAAGGATCGTTGCCGAAATTTTCGGCAGGCCGGCACGATAAAAGAACTCGACTTTGCCGGTTCCCTGAGAATTGCCGAAATTGGTGCCCGTGATCGTCACCTGAGTGTTGGTCCCGGCAGAGGCTTTGTTCGGCGTAATGGAGGTAATTTGCGGGGAATTGGGATCAAGCGTCTGTTTGGTAATTACAACGTCATCGACAAATGCGCCTTTATTAACAACGGAAGCATCGCTGTAAAAATAAAAAGCCACCCACACTTGAGATTGTCCGCAACGAGAGGATAAATCCAATGTCTGCGATACCCATTGTCCGTTGGTCGAACCGGAGGCGCCAAAACCGGAGAAATTGATTCCGTCCGTAGAAGACATCCAATAGAGAAAGTCTACATTCACTTGGGAATCCAGGCGATAGTAAAAGGTCATCTGCGCATAGGCTGCATCGCTCAGATTGAACGGCCCGTAGACCATCCAGGCCCGCAAGTCATTGGGATAGTTGGTCGTCCTTTTGCTTGGATCCAAAGCGCGTTGGTTTTCATAAGCCCCCCGAGCACACCAGACGCTGTTAAAGCCGCTGTGTTTCTGCGCCGTCGTCTTGCCCCAGGTATAGCCGAAACCGTCTTGATTCGAGTTTCCATTGTAATAAAGCGTCCAAATGGTCCCCGGAAAATCCCCTTCAAAGCCGTCGCTCAAAAGGGTGGTAATACCTTGAATCTCGTTGTTCGGCTGTGCGGATAAGATAAAATCGGTTTTTGCATTTTTAACTTTGTCTTTGAAATCGACCGGCGCCTTGATTTCGGCCCATTCAATAACCGGCGATTCGAGGCTGTTCAGGCGGTTCTGCGGTTCGAGCTGCAGAATCTTGGAGGTTATTTTGGCAAAATATTCGTCTACCGGGACGGCTTTGCCGTTTTGATAAACTTTATTTTCGATAACATCGATTTTGCCCTGGCGGCCGCCGACAAAGGGAAGCGCGGATGAGTTGAGGAAAAAGACGGCGCGCTCGCCTACAACCAGCATGGGGGTTTCAGAATGCTCCTCGACAATATCGCCGACTCTGCCGCCGGGATATTTTATCCTCAACGAAGCACTGCCGCCGTTTCCCTTGAGCCACTTTTCGACGCGGATTTCGGCTTCCGTGAAAATGTTGGTGCGCTCTGCATTCCAATAAGAGTTAGTTGCAACAACCTCACCGAAAACGATTTGCCGTGATTCGGTGATCAACTGCTCTTCGGAAAGCGGCAAACTGACGGCCTGCAGTACCCCTACCGCTGCCGTTAAGAGCCCCCCTATGAGGATAAAAATTCCGCTCCTCATGTTAACCTCCGAAGAAATAACCCGGATGAAATAGGGTGGTTTGAACCATCCGATCATTTGAAATGACCGGCAGCGTTTTTGTAAAGGAACAATTCTCGTGCCTCGTGAAAAGACACAATATAATATAAATAATAAATAAAACGAATGCAATAACTTATATTAAATAAAAAAAATATAAAAAAAGCAGCGGCCACAATAAGATTATCAAAATATCGTACAATAGACGATATTTCGTGTCCAAAATTTGTGACAATTTATATGGTTAATAGCTAAGTTATATAAATAAATAAAGCTAAATTTGCTTACAGATTCCAGGCATACATTTTTGAACAAATATTTCATTAATTAAACACGATAAAACAAAAAATTGAGTTAAAAACGATATATCGGGCAATGCAAAAAATTGTAAAATGAAGGGAGCGTCGATGGTTCTTATTTGCGAACTTTATGAGCGGATATTCGTCATTAAGATCGGTATTCGGCTTTATTGACTATTTTTTCAGGGAGATCGCTATGAATCATTATCCTTATCGGTTGCTGGTGACCGTTTTAATAGCCGTCGCTCTTTTACTTTCGTGCAAAAAACAGAGCTTGATCGCCGGACGCGCCTCCGTTCCTATTCAAGTAGACGGCTTAACCGAGGATTGGCAGTCTGTCTCACCTCTCGAAAGCGAAAAGTATCATTTCCGCCTTGCCGCGCAGCATGATGACCAAACCCTTTATTTTCTTTTGTCTTCAGAGGATCCTACCGCGCAGCGGCAGCTGATCAACAGCGGCTTGATCCTCTGGTTCGACCAGGATGGAGACGGGCGTAAAGATTTCGGCATCAAATATCCGCGGGGGATTTTCGAGCGTGGAATAAATCCCATGGAAATTTTCATGACCTTGTTCAAGCGCGACGGTTCATGGAACGAAAAAGGATTTGCAGATTATGTGCGAAAATGGTGTTCCGATATCCAGCTGTTGGATGCCAAGGGCAATAACCTGGGCATTTTAAGTCATTATGAAGCCGAAGAGTGCGGCATTCGATTCCAGATGGCCATGCACAACAATTTGCTGGCATATGAATTGGCCGTTCAACTGCAGGGCACAAAAAAAGTAAAATGGGACCTGAGCAATAAAACAGGTTTTCGTGTCGGTTTTGAAACGCCGTCGTTCGATTTTTCCGCCATGCGGCGGCCGATGGGTGGTTTTGCCCCCGGCGGCGCGGATGCCGGAGGAGGAGGCGGTATGCCGATGGGCGGCGGAAGAGGCATGGGACGCGGACCCGGAGGGGGTGGTGAAATGCCTATGCCGACGGGCGATTTCGGCGGCCCCCCCATGGGCGGCATGCCGATGGCTGAACCGATCAATTGGCAAATGAGCGTCATTCTCGCCCAATAAAACCGCCGGTT
>JAPDQV010000046.1:9812-22809 GCA_034505495.1 candidate division KSB1 bacterium
AAGCTTTTCAAATATTCCTTCATAGAAACCTTGATCCTCTTCGAAGACGGCAGTTTTTCAGCTGCCGTCCTTCCTCTTTATCCGCATAAAAAACGTCTAAGGGATTATTGATAATTTTCCGATTAGTAATTATATTCAAAATCATTTTTTACCACTTTTTTAACATTTAGTTGATGGAGGCGGAAGTGAGGCGGACGGCATTTTTTTCTGTTTTTCTCACCATTTGTTTTTCAGTTTCACCCTCATTATCACAAAAATTAAACTTTACCACCCATTGGGTCGGCAACACCTTCGGCGGTAAAGACCAAAAATGGGTGCAAAATTACATCGACGAGATCGAAATCGCCGGCGACACGGTCTATACCGAAAGTTACTGGGATGAAGCCGGCCGCGTCTGCGGCTGGTACTACGACGGCACTGTCGATCCAGGGTTGATGAAATGGGAATCGACACCGGAGGAGTGCTGGGGCTGGAATACCGGCGGTTATGCCTTGGCGGTCGACAAACGCTATGTCTACATCGGCAACTGCGCCGGCAGCCTGCTGCGCTTCGATAGAAAAAATAAGCATCGTTTCGTTGACCGCATTAAGATGTTCGATACCGGCGCCGTCGGTATGCATGCTCGTTTCGACACGCTCTACGCGCTCTTTGAGGACGGGCATATTCAAAAGCGGCCGACCGCAAAGCTCAAAGAGATGACGATCATCGCTACGGTGCCGAACGCGCGCGACATTACCGTCGATGACCGCAACACGCTGTGGATTTTGGCCGGCGACGAAATACGCAACTATTCGACTCGGGGCGAATATCTTGGTCGAAGCATCGTTGAAAAAGGATGGCAGCCCTATTCGATAGCCGTCGATCATCAAGGGCTGCTGATGGTGACGGACAACTCGGTCTTTCAAGTAAAATTTTACGACATTGCCGGAGAGCCCAAGCTCGTAAAAACCTTCGGCATTGAAGGCGGCATCGGCGCGGGAACCCCTGGCGCTTACGGCCCGCAAAAATTCTGGCGCCTGACCGGAGCGGTTACGGATGCGGACGGAAACATCTATGTCGCCATGGATGATGAGGGCACCGGTATCCGCAAATTTAACCCGAACGGCGAATTGGTGTGGGAACTGTACGGTTTACACTTTGTCGACGTCGTTGACGTTGATCCCGCTTCCGACGGCCGCGACCTTTACGGCGTCAACGAGCATATGACCTTCGATTTCGACAAAAAGCCTGGTGAGAGTTGGGCTCTGGCCGGTATTACGCTCGACCGCTTGCGCAGTCCCGACGATCCGCGTATTTCCAGCGACGGCACCGAATGGCTGGCCGGAAACTTTATGCGCCGAATCGACGGTCACCTGCTCATGTACGCCACCCGTCAGACAGCCGGAACGCTCTATGTCTATCGCTTTGATCATGATGTTGCGCTGTTATCGAGTACTTTCTCCGGCCTCGGCTGGGCCTTTGAGCCGGATGATTGGGGAAACATCTGGTATTACGACTCGAGCGCGCGGTTTATCAAGCGTATTCCGCTGCTCGGATTTGACGATAACGGCGAGCCTGTGTTCGGCGCCGCTGTTTCGGTTGCACCCATTCCTGCGCCCTTTGACGACATCGAGCGCATCGAATATGATGTCGATTCCGACGTGATGTTTATCGGCGGAGATACGCCCCAGAATCCGGAAACCAGTTGGGGGTTGATGGGCAGCGTTCTGGCGCGCTATCCCAATTGGAGCGAAGGCAATCGCATTGCCGATCGGCAGAAAGTGATGCCGTTGGATGACGATCATTTGGCGCCCGCAAGCATGGATATGTACGAAGATTACGTCTTTACCGTCATGGTCAAGTCTACCGGCGGCGTTCCGTCTATGGTAACTGTATTTAGGGTCGATGATCTGTCCAAGGTGGGAAACATGTGGCCGGGTCCGGAAGTCGGCGGCATCAGCGGCTGGACTGACATCGCCTACGGCATCCGTGCTTACAAGCGCTCGAACGGCCAATATATGGTTATGGTCGAAGAAGATTACCGCGGCAAGGTGTTGGTCTATTTGTGGGATCCGCCTGCCGGCAATCTGCAGAAACCGCAGATTACGCTGCTAGAACCCGAGGCAGGCGCTTCTTTTGATGCTGCGCCTCCTTCTTTGACCATACGCGCCGACGCCTCGGATGCCGACGGTTCGGTGGTTACCGTCAAATTCTACATCGATGATCGCTTTGTCGGACAAGACCAAAACGGCACCGACGGTTGGTCATTCACCTGCCGCGAACCTCTCGTCGTCGGAATGCACACGATCACGGCGCGTGCATTCGACAACTCCGGTAAAGCGCGCGCCGCCAAGCCGATCAAGATTTTTGTCAGAGGAACCGCCGGCCCCTTTTACGGTAAACCGACGGTGCTGCCCGGGACGATCCAAGCCGAAGATTTCGACCATGGCGGTGAAGGGGTCGGGTATCATGATGCGGATGAAATCAATCAGGGCGGCGCTTATCGTTTCGAGGGCGTGGATATCTTTTTGTGCAGCGACAGCGGCAACGGTTATCACGTCGATCAATTCGAGGCAGGCGAATGGCTACAATATACGGCGGACGTAATGACCACAGGCTACTATGATCTTCTCTTTCGAGTCAACTCGCAATCGGACCAAGGAAGCTTTTCTCTGTACCAAAACGGCCGTGCCTTGGTGGAAAACCTTGTCGTGCCGAACACCGGCGGCCTTTGGCAGGATGTCGTCATCGACAGCGTCCGACTGGAAGCCGGCGTTCAAACTTGGCGATTCGTTTGCACGCAGGGCGGCTTCAAGTTCAACTACTTTAGGGTGACCGCCGTCGGTACCGGCAGTATTTTCCGCGAATATTGGCTGAATGTTCAAGGAACTTCAGTGGCGCAAATTCCGCTTCATCTGCCTCCGGACGGTCGTGAGCGTTTGGATCGCTTCGAAGGTCCGGCCGACTGGCGTGACAACTATGCTTCACGCATTCGCGGCTATCTGCATCCCCCTGCCGACGGCGTTTATACTTTTTACATTGCGAGCGACGATAACAGTCAGCTTTACCTGAGCGCCGACGAAAATCCGATCAATAAAAAACTGATCGCTTCGGTTAATGACTGGACCAATCCGCGTGAGTGGAAGAAATATGGTTCTCAGCGGTCGGCCGGAATCGAACTTAAGGCGGGCCGTAAATATTATATCGAAGCGCTGCACAAGGAGGGCGGCGGGGGCGACAATTTAGCCGTCGGTTGGCAAACTGCCGGCAAACCCATCGAAGTCATCGACGCCCTGTATCTGTCGCCTTTCCGAAGCCCGTTCTGCGATCTGGTGATCGGCGAGATCATCTGGCGGCCGACCAAACCGACACCGAGCGAACCGACCCATTTTACGGTGATTGTTAGAAACCTCGGCGATGTCGCCAAACCGGCGGGTACACCCTTTGTCGTGCATTTTATCGTCGACGGCCGACTCGCCGCTGTCGGCCGTGGTCCAATCGAAGAAATTTTACCCTATAGTGAAGTACGCGTGGAAGCGGAAACAGGGATTATGCTTGCCGACGGCCCGCACGTCATCACCGTTGTCGTGGACGCGGAGGATGCGGTTAAAGAGAACGATGAAGGCAACAATCGCCGCTCGATTACGCTGTTCAGCGGCTTGAGGCCGCCGGACCAGCCGAGCAGCATTGTTCCGGGCATTTATTACGAATACTATCTGGGCAGTTGGGAAAAGCTGCCGGATTTCGACAGCTTGACGCCGCGCAAAACCGGTATTTTGGAAAAATTCGATCTGCCGAAGAATCACGCCGGCGACAATTTCGGCGTCCGCTATATCGGCTATATCGACATTAAACAAGAGGGGGAATACACATTCTATACCCAATCCGACGACGGCAGTCGGCTGTTGATCGGGGGATTTGAAGTGGTCAATAACGACGGCCTGCACGGTTTTGAGGAAAAATCGGGCGTCATTCCGCTGCAGACAGGTCTGCACCGCATCGTCGTCGAGTTTTTCGAAGCCGGCGGCGACGAGGCGCTGACGGTCTCGTACAAAGGACCGAACGTCTCCAAACGGGTCATTCCCAAAACCGTGCTATTCACCGATGCTTCATTGGCGGCGGTCAAAGAAATCGACAGTTTACCGCTTGTGTTTGCTCTGCACCCGAACTACCCGAATCCGTTCAATCCGTCGACCGTCATTGCCTATGATCTACCGAAAGCAACAAACGTCAAACTGACGGTTTTCGATCTGCTGGGACGCACGATAATCACCTTGGTGGATAAACCGCAGCCGGCAGGCCGCTATCGAGTCGAATGGCCTGGGGTCGACGCACAGGGAACGCCGGTTGCCGCCGGCATCTATTTCTGCCGCCTCGAGGCTGGTGATTTTTGTGCAACGATCAAGATGGTGTTGGTCAAATAATTTGAATAAGAAAAACAGAGGAATGGTGCATTTTAAATTTTCTTTAGTACTTTCAGCCGTGCTCCTCACCTTGATGTGTTACGGAATACAGGTTATCGCTCAACCAGCCGAAACGTCAAGCGAAAAAAAGTCCACGGTCATTGAAAGCAATTGCGTCGCCGAAATAACCTTTCGATCGATTTTAAATTACGCCGACCCATTCAATGGCGTTACGTTGGACGTAGTCTTTACTGATCCGCAAGGCGTCGAGCGCACCGTTCCGGCATTTTGGGCCGGCGAAGAGGTTTGGCGAGTCAGGTACGCTTCGCCGCTCGCGGGCATCCATACCTTTCGCAGCCGCTGCAGTGATGAGCAGAATTCCGGTCTTCATGGCGTCAGCGGCAGAATCGTGGTAAAACCCTATACCGTAGAGAATCCGCTCTATCGCCACGGCCCTATCCGGGTTGCCGATGACCGTCGCCATTTTGCGTACGGCGACGGCACGCCCTTTTTTTGGCTTGGCGATACCTGGTGGATGGCTTTGGTCAAACGGCTGCACTGGCCGAATGAGTTTGCCGAGCTTGTCGCAGACCGCAAAGCCAAGGGGTACACCGTGGTGCAGCTTACGGCCGGATTGTACGGCGATCTCGATCAGAATTTTGACGAAAGGGCGGAGGGCGACGGCGGCTTTCCGTGGACGCAGGATTTTCAGCGCATTAATCCCAAATACTTTGAAGAAGCTGACAAGCGCATCTTTTATTTGGTTGAACAAGGTATTGTGCCGTGTATCGTCGGCAGCTGGGGCTATTGGCTCAATTGGTTGGGTGAGGAAAAGATGAAGCAGCACTGGCGCTATTTGATCGCCCGCTGGGGGGCGCTGCCGGTGGTGTGGTGCGCCGCCGGCGAAACCGGCATGCCGTGGTACCTCGATCCGCAGCCGGACATTGGAGCCCAGCGAAACGCATGGACCCCGATCGTGAAATATATTCGGGATACTGATCCGTTTCGCCGCATGCTGACCACGCACCCCATGCACGCCGCCCGCGCACGCGACGAAGTCAGAGACCCATATCTGCTCGATTTCGATATGCAGCAGAGCGGACACGGAACTATGCCCCAGGGACAAGCGGAGATCGCCCTGTCCGGTTGGAATTACGAACCGGTCATGCCGTCGATCAGCGGCGAGGCGCGCTATGAGAACCTAACCATTAAACGCGAATGGACCTCGCCGGAGGAAAATCTAGCCGATTTTGAAGGCTTGGCCATGCTGGGCACACGGCAGGCGCGCGGCGCGTTTTGGGCCCATCTGCTCAACAGCGGTTGCGCCGGGCATACCTACGGCGCCTCCGGTACCTTTCAGTTCAATCGCGAGGATTGGAAATTTGGACAAGGGTTTTCCGGTGTCGATTGGGGTAAAACGACCTGGCGCGATGCCATGAATCTACCCGGCTCAAAACAATTGGGACTGGCCAAAGCCATGCTGATGACTTTGCCGTGGCATCGCATGTCGCCGGCAGTCGATTTGGCGCAAGGCGCCGTCAGCGCCGCCATGGATGACGCCAAAACCTGCGCAGTAATTTACACCGAAAGAGATGCCGTAACGGTGGACTTGGCGCAGTTTGCCGGAAAAGTAAGCGTCAGGTGGTTCGATCCTACCAACGGCGAGTGGGTATCGATCGCAAAGAAAGCTTTTCAAAACAAAGGCAGCAAAACCTTTAAAACTCCACAACGCAACGCCGCCGGCGACCCGGACTGGGTGGTGGTGATAACGTCATTACAAAAATAACAACCTGTTTTACCGTTTAAATAAAAGGGAATCAATCATGAAGCGCGCAACTCAAATTGTTCTCATTTTGCTTGTCGTTGGGCCGTCCGCCTTTGCGGCCAAGACCGCCAAACTGACGGTCAATGAAGGCAAACGCCAGGTCTATCAGGGTTTCGGATTCGGCTTAATCAATACCGAGCGCTATACCAATCTCAGCCGCGATCAACAAAAAGAGATTAGCAAGTATACGGTCGAAATGACCAACGCCAACCTGCTGCGCATCTGGCATGAGGAAAATTTGGTACAAAATTATATCAATACGAATCTTCTGCCGGATGCCTTGGATGCCGGCATCGATACCATCATTCTGGCGCCCGGCGGCAATCCGCAGAAAATCGCCGATGAGATTCTCAAAGTCAATCAATCGGGATATACGGTACATTATACCTCCCTGATAAATGAGCCGGATCACACCAAAGGGTGGCCGACGACTTATTACATTGCCAAATTTCGCGAGTTATGGGAAGAGATCAAAGCTCGCGGTTTGGAAACCGGTCTGCTCTGCTGCGACGATGCCAATGTCGACGATTGGGCCAAACAGCGCATCGACGCCATTCTCAAAGACCCGACGCTGCGGCCGGCGTTGGCGGCCTTTTCAACTCACTCTTACAGCATGGCGGCTGAGCGTGACTATGCCCGACGCGTTTTTAAAGAAGGCTTGAACTGGTGGCAGACCGAACACAGCATCGATGGGCAGCCGGCGACGCCTGAGCGTTTTGATTTGGCAGCGCAAACCACCAATGTTTTTTTGAACGACCTGAATCAGGGCGTTACCCATTGGATGTATTTCCAGGGATACGGACTCAGCATGCGGCGCCTGCCGGAAACTCATAATAATGTCTTTTTGACCTATTACGACAGTCGCAGCTTTGGCAAACCGGTCGGCTCCGGTTGGTTCGTCGATGCGCCGCAACTTCATTATATTCGGCAAATCAATCAGGCTTTTCCTTACGGTACAACAATGCGGTGGACGACGGCCAAGGGTCTGCCGAGCTATGACATGGTGTGGACTTACGGAACCCGTTCGCCCATCAACGCGGCCGTCGGCCAACGCCCCGACGGCGGCTGGGCGGTCTGCATCTCCAATGCCGAAGTGGCGCCTCCCGGCGGCGGCCATTATTATGATGATTACATTATCGATTTGGACATCGTCGAACTGCACGGCACAGGCGCCGTTCCTTTCAAGCTGTTTCGCAGCGGACCGACGACAGGATTCATCGCGGAACAGGGCGAGATTGTGGTTACCGACGGTAAAGTGACGATCGAGGTCAAGAAGGACGAGTTGGTCAGCTTTTACACCACCTCCGCGCCGACGGTTGTTAAATCGGAAAGCAAACCGCCCAAGCGGTTTACACTGCATCCCAATTACCCGAATCCCTTTAATGCCTCGACCACGATACGCTATGACCTGCCGCAGGAGTCCTATGTACGCATCGAGATTGTCGATGCCGCCGGTCGAATCGTCAATACACTGGTCAGCTCGGTACAGTCCGCCGGACAGAAGCAGATCAATTGGGACGGTAATGACCGTTGGAATACGCCCATGCCGAGCGGCGTCTATTTCGTTCGTTTTGAATTCGACAAAGGGGTGCAGGTAGGCAAACTGATGATGATTCGCTAACAGAGTCCATTTATGACCATTGACGGTTTTTTCATTCATCGTTTTTGTATCGTAATTATCGCGTCGTTATTTGCTTGCGTTTCTCTGTCGGCGCAAGGATTGATCAGCATCGACATCAACACGCCGGTGCCCGGAACAACGACAGAGATCATCCCTTATGTTGCATATGACATGACGGCCACAGGCAATCAGTTCGGTATTCACATGTCGCGCGACGAAGGCAGGTTCGCCTATGTGATGATCAAGGGCGATTTTGATGTGTGGTGTCGCATTGCCATTGTACAGAATGAAAAAATGAATTTGGCCACCGCCGGCATCATGGCGCGTAAAAGCCTATCGCCGGACGCCGAGTTCGTTTCGATCGTCGCTAATTCCAAATCGCCCAAATGGGACACCAGTTACGGCGTCGATGCCTATATTTGGGGCGTACGGCTACGGCGAGGCGGCCACATTACCGAAAGCATGAGCGCCGACAAGGACGGCTATTGGTATTGTCCGGCTCTCAATCGTCATCTCATCCCTTTTCCCAATTGCTGGTTACGCTTGAAACGAACCGGCAACGTGTTCACCGGCTATTTTGCGGAAACAGCCGAAGCGCCGAAACCCAATCAGTGGCGGCGTGACAGCTTTCAATCCACTTGGACGTTGACCGGACAGACACCGCCGACGTTCGTCGATAAAAACGGCATTTTTCCCGAAACCCTCTATGTGGGCATCTGCCTCGATGCGAATGCCGAAGAGTGGGGCAATACGCGCCATAAAGCATGGGCCGAGTATCGGGAAATTCATGGGCTGACCCCCACGCATGTTGAGAAAACCGAAGGTTTGCCGACCCAATTCGTGCTTCATCCAAATTACCCCAATCCCTTCAACCCTTCGACGACGATCAGCTATGAAGTGCCGTACCAGGCCTACGTGCGAATCGATGTTTATGATCTCTCGGGTCGTATGGTTAAGCAATTGACAAATTCATTGCATGCTGCCGGACGATATGAGTTGACGTGGGATGCTCATGACGAGAACGGCACGGCTGTCGCCGCCGGTGTTTATCTGCTTCGTTTCGATGCAGAAGGCAAAGTGCGTGTCCAAAAGATGACTTTGCTTCGGTAAACCAACAAGAAAAACTTTATGAATTCTAACAATCAATTTGAAAAACCACAAACGGTCAACCGCAGGACCTTCCTGCAGACCGGCGCCGCGGCTGCTGCTGCGCTGATAAGCACGCCGATGATCAACTTTGCCCAAAGCAAAAAAATCCGCATCGGCGTCATCGGCTGCGGCAGCGTCTCCAATGCATACCTGCCGCATCTCTCCAAATGTCCTTACGCCGAACTGGTCAGCGCCTGCGACATCATCGTCGAGCGTGCCGAACGCCAGGCCAAATGGTTCAATATTCCTCATGTCTATCCGAACATCGATGCCATGCTGACAGGGGCGCCGTTCGATCTCTTGGTCAATTTAACCGACATGCAGGCGCATGAACATCTAAATCGCAAGGCTTTGGAAGCCGGAAAACACGTCTGGAGCGAAAAGCCGATGGCCAATAGTTACGCGGCTGGTGTCGAACTGCTTAAGCTGGCGAGGAGAAAAAATCTCCGGCTATGGGGCGCTCCGGCCATGGTCGAAAGTCCGGCTTTTGCGATCATGGCAAAAATCCTCGCCGAAGGCAAGTTGGGCGATTTGGCGGCAGTTCACGCTTTCTACGGCCATACCGGTCCCTGGTGGTCGTCCTTTTTTTATGAGAAGGGCGGCGGCAGCATGCCGGATTTGATGGTCTATAATCTCACCACCGTCACCGGGTTGGTCGGCCCGGCCAAGGCCGTAACCGCCATGACCAGCATCGTCACGCCGACGCGCGAAATCGACGGCAAAGGCCGAATCAAGGTCGAAGCCGAAGACAACGCCATGGTGCTGCTGGACCACGGCAAAGGCATTATTTCTCATGTTCAATCCGGATTCAATTACTTTAACCCACACGGCCATGAGGGCAAAGAAGAATCCCGCTACACCATTCAATTTTTCGGCACCAAAGGCTTTATGGGACTGCTCGGTTACGACTGGGAACCGCTGGCCGTCGAAATTGCTACCGAGGATGCTCCGAAAATCGAGAGAATCTCTCTCGGTCAACACAACTTTGTTTGGCAGATGGGCGCCTCGCTGGCCTGTGAGTCGCTGGCAACGGGTCGCGAATTGCTGATTACTCCAGAACATGCGCTGCATGTGCTGGAAATCATCCAGGCGGCGCGCGAATCGCAGGCAAAAGGACGACGCATTGCGCTGCGTTCCACCTTTAAATATCCCATTGTTGCCTGACGATCTTTTTACAATAATGTGTGTGCTGCGCTGCTTTTGTTTCGTCAACGCTTTAACTGATTTACGGCTGCAGCGTTCTTATTAGAAAGGATATCTAATGGAACCTCTTAGTCGTCGCGATTTTCTGCAAAGATTAGGCGGAACGGCTGCAGCCGTCGGCATACTAAACAGCAGCATGGTTGCCTCGAATAGGAACCCTCTGCCGCGATGGCGCGGATTCAATCTGCTCGACTTCTTTTCGCCGCGCAAAACGCCCAATTCGCCATACCGCACCACCCGGGAAGACCTGCAATGGATGGCCGACTGGGGCTTTGATTTCGTCCGTCTGCCCATGGCCTATCCGCGCTGGATTCGCTTCGAGTCGCTTCCGATACAGCCTGAAGACGTGTACAAGATTGACGAGAGCGTTCTCGAATCGATCGATGAATTGGTTTTTACGGCGCATCAACATGGGCTGCACGTCAGCCTCAATCTCCATCGGGCGCCGGGATACTGCGTCAATGCCGGTTTCCATGAACCGTTCGATCTTTGGCAAGACGAAGAAGCCTTAAAAGCGTTTTGTTTCCATTGGCAAATGTTTGCCCGACGATACGCATCGATTCCGCCGGATAAAATCAGCTTTGATTTGCTTAATGAGCCGAGCATCCGCGAAAATCCGGATGACCAGCTCTCGCGCAGAACGGCAGTGCCGGGTCAAATTTATCGGCGCGTGGCGGAAGCAGCCGTCAAGGCCATCCGCGAGGTCAAGCCCGACGCCCTCATCATTGCCGACGGCAACAACGTCGGCAACGACGTGACGCCCGAATTGATCGATTTGGGTATTGCGCAAAGCTGCCGCGGCTATATGCCCGCGATCATTTCGCACTATCAAGCCCCTTGGGTGTACAAAAGCGGGGAAGAATTGCCAAAGCCGGTATGGCCTGGGAAAATCGGCGACGAAGAATGGCATCGCGGCCGGCTCGAAAGCTATTACAGACCGTGGATCGAATTGAAAGAGCAGGGGGTAGGCGTCCATTGCGGCGAATGCGGTTGCTGGAAGAATACGCCGCATCAGGTCTTTTTAGCTTGGTTCGAGGACGTGCTGGACATTTTGACGGAAAACGGTATCGGCTATGCCTTGTGGAACTTTCGCGGCGATTTCGGCGTGCTCGATTCGAACCGTGTCGATGCAGACTATGCTGATTGGTACGGGCACAAATTAGACACCAAACTGCTCAGCCTGCTGCAGAAATATTGAAAGAGAAACAGTCTCTGTAGCCGAGATAGGCTCATACATTTTTTTGATGGAATTGCCTGAAAACAAAAGCGCCCCGCCCAAAAAGAGCGGGGCCTTTTGCTTATTTGAGAAGCAGCGCTCGTTGAACCGCGCTGAAAGCGCCTGCGGAGAGGCGAATAAAATAAATTCCGCCTGACAGGTTCTCGGCGTCCCATCTTACATGGTGGCTGCCTGCGGCAAGTTCACCCTGATGGAGGACGGCAACCAACCTTCCCTCGATGTCAAAAACCTGCAGACGTACAAAACAGTCCTCGGGCAAATCAAACTGAATGTCCGTGCAGGGATTGAAGGGATTGGGATATGCACCACAAAGCCGGAAAGTTTGTGCCGGATTTTTATGTGCGACGCTTGTTCCGAGGACGTTGATCGGCCCATACCATTCTTTGTGTCCGTCCAGGAAAACAATCTGCAGCTTGTAGGTGCAACTTCCGTTTGCGGTGTGAAGGTCTATGAATTGATAAAAGGGTTCCCCTTCGGTCCGGCAGGGGATCAGGCCGTCAGAAATCTGCCTGTACTCGCCGTTTGGATCCTCTGCCCGGTAAACGAGATAGCCTGCGATGCCGCTTTCGTGAGCAGCCCGCCAGGTCAATAGAACTTTGCCGTCGCCCGTTACATGAGCATTGAAATCATATACCTTAACGGCGACCGGAGGCTCATTCCAAATCAGGGCATACTCAGTTCCGGTCTGATCGGTTTTGCTCAAGGTATTGGCTTGCGTGTCCAATGTAGCTCCGAGATCCTGCCAGGGCTCTTCTAAACCGTTGCGGTTCCCGCCGCTGCGATAGGCCATTCCCAGAAAATTCTCATTTCCTTGGGATACCTTGGGGTTGCCGCTGTAATTATAAACGAACGTATACGTCGGCGTACCGCTGCCGTAGAGGATGACGCCCCAGTAGCGGGTATTGTCCAAATGATCCCAGGATGCAGGAGGCGTGGTATTGTCGGGCGCGGCGTCGATTCGGTAAACTTGGATACCGGTGATCGTTCCGCTGCTGCCGGTGACGGTGACCTGATCGCCGTTCGGGTGCGCCAGACTTACCTGAAAATCGCTCGGCGCCGAACCGGTAAAATCCCACGCCGAGGCGTCTCCGACCGGCGCCGTCGACGTGCACCACTCCTTGGTACTGGTCAAGGCATAATAAGAAGTACCGTCGGGAATAGTAGTCCATGCTTCGGCTACAGTAATCGTATTGGCGGTGTTGGAAGCAATCTCGCGCCTCTGCTTAAAGCCTTGACCGTTTGTTATGGCGATCCATCTGCCCGCCAGGCTGTTGGTCGGCCAATTTTTGTCATTGTCCGTTAACGTATAGGTGCCGCCGCTTTCGGCTTTGCCAACCTCATTAAAAATCCAGCCGTCATGTCCGCCGCTTGTCCTATCATGAGCAGTAAAGCCGCTTCCTTCTTCATAGTCCCAATATCCCGCCAAGCCGTTTTCCGTACCGGTAAGCTTTTTGCACATCAGCTCCCGAATTTCTTCTGCTGAAAGCGCCCGTGTCCAAATCGTTACCTCGTCTATCACTCCGTCGAATAAACGGGGATAGTTGGCAAACGACCAACAGCCCACTTTCATTAGATAATTG
>JAPDQV010000047.1 GCA_034505495.1 candidate division KSB1 bacterium
GGCTCCGAGGCGGGCGAACATTCGCGGCGTCACCAACACGCTGACGCTGCACATCGAGAATCTGTACAACGAATACCAGACGACGGCGGCGTTTGCCGCCGCTTCGCTGCTGACCTTGACGTCGCTGCTGACCCTGGCCGCCAAGCATCTGATGCAGAAAAGGGAACAGAAAAACGGGACAGCCGTCTTGGAGACGGCGGAGTTGATGGAATGAAAGTCGAGATCAGCCGACTCACCAAGCGTTTCGGCAAGTTTGTCGCCCTAAAGGACGTCGATCTCGAAGTGCGCGACGGCGAGCTGTTGGCGCTGCTCGGGCCGTCGGGCTGCGGCAAAACGACGCTGCTGCGCATCATCGCCGGATTGGAGCAGCCGACCTCCGGCGCCATCCTGCTGGACGGCGAGGATGCCGCGGATCAGGACGTCCGCATGCGCAAGATCGGCTTTGTCTTTCAGCACTATGCGCTGTTTCGGCAAATGACGGTGTTCGAAAACATCGCCTTCGGCCTGCGCGTGCGGCCGCGGCAGTTCCGCCCCTCGCCGCGCCAAATCCGCGACAAGGTGACGGAGCTCCTGCGGATGATCAAAATGGAAGAGCTGGCGGATCATTACCCGCACGAGCTGTCCGGCGGTCAGCGGCAGCGGGTGGCATTGGCACGCGCGCTGGCGGTCGAGCCCCGCATGCTGCTGCTCGACGAACCCTTCGGCAGTCTCGACGCGCGCGTGCGGCAGGAGCTGCGCCGCCGCCTGCGCCGCATGCACGAAGAGCTGCACGTCACCACCATATTCGTCACCCACGACCAGGAAGAGGCCCTCGAGGTGGCCGACCGCCTGGTGATCATGAACGAAGGCCGCATCATGCAGATCGGCACGCCGGAAGAGATCTGGCATCATCCGGCAAACGCCTTTGTGCTCAATTTCCGCGGCGAAGTCAACCTCTTTCACTGCCGGCGCGAAGGAGATCGCCTGCGCATTGTGCCCCCGGCGTCCGGCGGCGAGCCGCAAAGTCGCGTCTTTGTGCGGCCGCACGCCTTTGAACTCTCCTTGACGCCCCTGGGCGAGGACTCGCTGACCTGCAGCGTCCATCACATTAACCCCGCCGGCCCGATGGTTAAAGTCGAGTTGCGCAGCGAATGGGGAGAGCTGTTTCAGACCGTCATTTCGCAGGAAAAGTATCGCGGCCTGCAGCTGCGCGTCGGCATGTCGGTCTATGCCCAGCCGCTCGATCTGCAGGTGTTCTGAAACTCAGATCGCGAAATGCTGACCGAGATAGAACGGCCAAAACAGCAGAGCCAATAGCGCCTTCCAAAAGCCGAGCTTTAGAAAACCGATGGTGAACAGCCAAGCCGCAAACCAAATCGTGCCGCCGAAGCCCGCCGCCGCATCGTGCCGACATTTGATCTTGACTTCCTCTTCCATCCTATCCTCCTAATGGTCAGCCTGCCTCTACGTTTGCCGCCGAGAAAAGATTCGTTAAAATTCATTTTGAAATGATGCGGTAATGGTTAATTTTGCTCAAAGGATAAAGAGACACAAGATGACAAAAGTTTTTCTATTTTTTCTCACGACGTTGAGCTTGATCGTCGGATGCGGCAGAGAGAACAAACCTGCCGTAGCGCCGACGGAAGAAGCTCCCCGTCCCCTCTTTCGCACCGAAGGCACCCGACTGCTCAAAAACGAGTGCGAATGGGAGTTTCGCGGCACCAACAAGATGAGCGTCTTTGGCATCGATTTCAGTGAGCCCGCAGCTTGGAGCATGGACATCGTGCGCGAATGCATCGATATGCGCCTGACGTCGGATGAGACATTGCAGTCGATCGTCGCCGAAGTGCGCCGCTTCGGCATGGTAGTCATCCTGACTGCCTTTTGGTATGACAATGACGCCCTGCCCGGCGGCACGACTCCCTATCCGCAGTGTCAACTGCTCGGCGCCGTGCCTTCGCAGGATCCGCGCTTCAACGCCGTTCAGACGCGCCGGCGGCAGATTGCAGCGCTGTTCAAGAACCAAACTGACGTCTGGTTCGGCGTGTGGAACGAGCCTTACGACTGGCGCAAAGAGACGACTGCCGATGCAGAGCAATGGTTAAAGGACGCCCGACTGATGGTCGACAATATCCGCAACGTCGGTGCCGACAACATTATCGTCCTGTGCGGCAACGCCATGGGGCAGGGACATGAGCCGTTCCTCGAAAAGGGCGCCGAGCTGCTTTCCGGCCGCAAAAACATCGTTTTCGACATTCACGCTTATCGAACCTATTGGGATATTCCCCGCAGTGAAATCGAAAAGCGGCTCAAGGCGCTCAAAGAGTCGAATATTGCACCGGTGATCATCGGCGAGTTTGCCGCCAACGGCGATCATCCTTATCTGCCGATCATGGACGCCTGCCGCAGCACCCGCACGTCGCTATTGGCCTGGCTGTGGGGTCAGTACAAAGAGCCGTTCAAATCGAAATACAGAAGCTACTGCCGAGAGCCGCGCAACAGCGGCTGTCCGAATTGAGGAAATTAATCTGCACCTAGTAAAAAAAGGAGAAAAGGGTCATGCGCATGCTGATCATCATTCTGATGTCGGCATCGGCCGCCTTGGCGGCGGAATACTATGTGGACTGGCGAACAGGATCCGACGCGTTTCCAGGCAGTGCGGAGCGGCCGTTTGCCACGATCCAAAAGGCGGCCGAGGTCATGCAGGCCGGAGACGTTTGTCTGATTCGCAGCGGCGTTTATCGCGAGACGGTACGTCCTGCAAATTCCGGAACAGCCGGTCTGCCGATCCGCTTCGAAGCCTACCCCGGCGAAACGGTGACCATCACCGGTACGGATCGTATTCCGAGCAGCGAGTGGCGCACCCATGACGGCGCCATCCGCACTATCGATCTGCCGGGGCAAATCGTAACGCAGCTCTTTGCCGACGGCCGGCAGATGGAGATCGCGCGCTTTCCCAACAACACCTCAGAGGACCTTTTACGGCCGATCTGGGGACGCGTGCAATCCGCCGTGGCGCGGCAAAAACCGTCGCTCTCAGAGATACGCGACCCTGCCCTTTCCGCAGCGCCGAATCTGAAGGGCGCTCAATTGTGGCTGCTCTCCGGTCTAAAGTGGGTCTCTTTCGTCCAGCCCGTCAGCGATCATCAGGGCGACCGCCTCACGTTCGTGTTTTCTGGCGACGTGGAAGAGGCTTATCGTCCGCAGGCCGGCAGCGACTATTTTCTCTACGGCCTCCTCTCTTTGCTCGATGCGGAAGGCGAATGGTTCTTTGACGCCAAACAGCGGCGTCTCTACTTTTACCCGCCGGCCGGAGCCGTGTCGATCGAAGCCCGCACCCGCCAATGGGGCATGAACCTGATGAACCGCTCTTTTATCGAAGTCAAAAACATCGACTTTATTGCCGCCAACCTCAACCTGGAGGGAGCCGATAATTGTGTCATTGAGGGGGCGCGTATCTTTTACCCCGTGCCGTTCTTTGCAACCGACGCTTGGAGTTTTACCGAAACGCCGCAAAACTCGGCCGGGGCAGGCGTCCGCTTGGGCGGTAGAGACAACGTGCTGCGCGATTCAGAGATCGCTTATTCCTGGGGAGACGGCGTAACGGTGTTCGGCGAGGGCAACACAGTCGAGAATTGTTTGATCCACGATTTCGCCTGGATCTGCAACGACGCCGCCGGCATTCATACCTCCGGCCGCAATCACCTGATTCTGCGCAATTCCATATACAACGGCGCGCGCAGCGGCATCGTTCACCGCAAGTCGCAGGGACTGGAGATCGCCTACAACGACATTTACCGCTGCGGCCTGCTGACGACGGACCTCGGCGCGACCTACTGCTGGCAGACCGACGGCGGCGGCACGGTGATCCATCACAACTGGGTGCACGACGTCGTTACAGCCGGCCATACGGCGGGCATCTATCTCGACAACGGTTCCAGTAATTTTATCGTTCATCACAACGTGGTTTGGAACACGGATGATTTGGGCATCCAGACCAATCTCGATGCCGTCAATCATCAGATCTATCACAACACCATTTGGAATTGCGGCCAGGCTATGGGCGGCGGCGGAGGCACGATCCATCGGAACTGCCGCGTTTATAACAACTTGTCCAACGCGCCCGGTTGGTTCGGCACCGATCTGAAGCAGAATCTGATATTGGACGACCCGCGCTTTGTCGATGCTGCGGCTGGCGATTTTCGTCTGCAGGCCGATTCGCCGGCGCGAGATGATTATTTGCCTTTGGCAAGCTTTCTCAACGGCGGGTTCGAAAGCGGTACAGGCGGTTGGCACGGCGCCGGCGCCTCGCTCGAATCGATCACGGATCCTGTGCATTCGGGCAACCGCGCCTGTCGTTCCTACAACCGACACTACTACTGGGAAGGCGTGCGTCAGGATGTGACCGAAGTGCTGAAAGACCATGGCCGCGGCAATTACACAATCGAGGCTTGGGTGATGCCTGCCGCCGGGCCGGTCGACGGCTATCTCCGCTTTTTCATCGAAGACGAGAACGGCAAGAGCTATCCCGGCACCACCAAACGGCTGTCCCCCGGCGTCTGGACGAAAATCACCTACAAAACGACGCTCAACTGGAAAGGCGAACTCAAGCAGGCGGTTTTCGAGCTCATGACTTCCAACGACACGAACCTGCCCGATCTGTACATCGACGACTGCAGTCTGGTCGCGCCTACGCCGACGACAAGCGACAAGCCGCGCGGCGCCGTTCGTTTGCCCGGCATCAACGACGACGCGCTCGACGGGAAGCCCGATGCCGGCGCCTATGAATACGGCGGCGCCGAAGCCGACTGGAAAGCGGGCTCCAGCCTAAAGGCGTCCCCGAGCCGCGTCAAGTTTTCCCATGGACCCGACGCGCATCCGAACGGCTTTATTCTCTTTTCGAATTATCCGAACCCCTTCAACAGCTCGACTACGCTGCGGTTCCGACTCGAACGGCCTGCGTTCGTAGAGTTGGCAATTTTCGATCTTGCGGGCAGAAAAACGGCCGTCCTTTTAAGCCGGGAAATGCCGGTCGGAGAGTTTTCGCTGTCCTGGGACGGCCGCGACGATCGCGGCCTGCAGGTCGGCAGCGGCGTCTATTTTTGCCGCTGCACGGTAGAGGACGGACAAGGAGAACGTTGCGTAAGTCGCAAAATGATCTTGGTGAAATAAAGCCGTTTCCGGGCGATGATCTGAAATCGTCAAAGTCCTGCTCATTGCACCAAATGCGGACGATTGTCAGTTGCCGCTCGTGAAACTGTTTACCGAAACGGAGAGGCGTCAAATCTAACGGCCGTTTGCAAAGCCGAAGGGGGGCTTGACCTCATTCTGCAGGTCATTGCCCTCCAAATAATAGCTCTTCCGGTGCCTTTTGAGATCATACTTGACTATAAACGAAGGCGCGCCGTCGAATTGGATATACACGCACAGCTCGTTGGGGTTCTGCTCGAGTCGCGACGAACGCACCGAGTGTCGCCGAAAAAGCTCCTCGGCTTCGGAACGGGTTATCTCGATCATCAAAAGCCTTTTCGAAATTTAGTGCGACTGGCGATTTCGCTCTTTTTACCCGTCACTTTTGCTTTTATTCGCAAAACCGCAGTCAGCGCAGCAAAGTCATCTTGCGCTCGGCGGTTAAAACCTCACCGCCGGCCTCAAGGGTCAATCGATAAACGTAGACGCCGCTTGCTGCGGCTTTACCGAAAGCATCTTTCCCGTCCCAAACCAGTTGGTGTCGACCCGGCTGCAGGTCGCTTTCCAAAAGCCGGCGGACAAGTCTTCCCTTACAGTTATAGAGTTCGAGCAAGGCTCTTGCCGGTCTGTCGAGCGTAAACTCGATGGTTGTGAGGGGATTAAAGGGATTGGGATAGTTCTGCAGCAGAGTCATGTTTTGCGGCGTCGGCGGTTCTGAAACGCTCTGTTCCGGTGCGCTGACGAGATAATCGACCAGCGCATCGAACAGCCGCCAGCCGTCGACGGTCAGGTTGAGCGCCGAGTCGTCCTGGAGAAAGAACGCCCCGCGCGGCGCGGGCGCCGGTCGGTCCACCATTTGATCGCCTGTCTTGTAGAAAAAAACAACCGGATGCTCCGGCACCAAACCCGATCCGGCGACGATCGTGGCCGCTTGGGTGGGGTTCGCCCAGGAGAGGCGGTCGGATTGCGCATAGACGGTCACGCGGCCGTTCAGTCCGGCGGCAGCCGGGTGGGCGTCCGCGGTAATGACTATGGCCGTTGCTTCATCTCGACCGTAATCGAGATTGATTCGGCTGCCGCTCATACTCATATCGTCGTACAACTGGCTTTCCCAGATCAGCACCGGCCGATCGACATCGCGAAAGGTCGCCTTGAGCCGCGTCGGCACGCAGGTGGCGGAAATGAGCACCAGGTCGTACGGCAGCGCCGATTCCGGCTTGGCATCACTATCCTTAAGCGGCGTCACCTCAAAGCCCAACATGCCGAGTCGCTCCTCGATCAAGGCATCGCCGGGACGCAGGGGAATCTCGCCGACCACCAGCAAAGCCTTGCGCGTTTTTTCGCGATACCCCACCCGCAGCTCCACGGACTGCGATACGCCGATTTGGCCGGCGTCATCCCAGGCCGCGGCAAAGAGCTCGTGGCGGCCGCGGGGGACGTTCTTCCAAGTGAACGTAAACGGCGGCGTCGTATCCTGCCCCAATTTTTCTTCACCGCGATAGAATTCAACGCGCGTGACTTGGCCGTCGGCATCCGCGGCCGAGGCGGTCAAGATAATGTCCGAACCGACACTAAATGGACCGCTGCCCGGATCGAGGGTAACCGCAGGCCGTTGATTCGGAGTGCCGAAGGCCGTCGCCTTGACCGAGGTGGCGCGCAGCCCGTAACGGGGATGGTTGACGATCAGATCGCCGAAGGGATAGAGATCGGCATCCGAGTCGTACTTCCAGCCGCGCGCCATGTCCAGCAACGGATCGCTGTTGCCGTTCCAAGACCAGGCCAGCCAGCCGATACCCTTTTCTTGACAAAAGGCAATCAGCCGGCGCGTGTCATAGCCGACGCTCGACGCCTCCTTCCAGCTGAACTCGCCGACGATGACCGGCAGACCGAGGTCGAGCATGGTCTGCAGCTCCCATTCGGCCACCCATGGCGCCGTATCTTTGTTCGGTCGGCCGACCTCGGCGGCGTTTTCCAGCGTGCGCCACATACCGTACATGTGAATCGAAAAGACGAGGTTATGCTGCGGATCGAAATCGAGCAGTTCGCGGCCATAGACCTCCATGGCCCGCGGACCTTGGCCGCAGTTCGGGGAATCGATGACCAGCAGATTATTGATGCCCGCCTCGCGGATCCGCCGAATCGACTCTTTGTAGGCATCGCGCCAGATGCGGCGGCCCTGATCGCTGTCGTCGCTAGGCCCCCATTCATTGGCAATGTTGAGGATGACATACTCTTCGAATTCGTTCAACCAAGCGACGTTGGCGGGATCGGTCCAAATGTCGGTAATATAATCGAGCATTTCCGGCGAGGGATCGCAGGTGCCGTCGTGCTGCTCGACCATCGGCACCAATCCCTGGCTGATGTATTTCATCACCAGCGCCCGCTTTTTGTCGGGTGTACGGGATTGATTCTGCCAGTCGGCGTTGCTCATGACCACGCGCACAATGTTGGCGTGCGTCTTGGCAATGCCGTTGATGCTGTTGAGATTAAAGCTTTCGTTCCCCCAATAATGATTCTGGCTGACGCCGCGCATAAGAAACTCGCTGCCGTCGGCGTTGTAGATGCGGCCGTTCAGTGTAAAAAAACCTCTGCTTTTGATATAATCGGGCTTTTTGACTTGCGCAGTCGTCATTTCCGTCAATACTATCATTAAAAACAAAATCGATCCGATCATCCTGAGCATCGACCATTCCTCCGTTTGCATCTTTTATTATCGATAATTAACGAAAACGTTCAAATATTGACAAGTGATTCTTTGTCACCGTGGAAATTGCCTTTTCCTTTCGCGCCTATTTTGATATATTGAAAGTCATGGAAAAGAACGGAACGAACGGGTCAATTTGCGATGAATAAAGGCTTTTGGAATATCGGCATTGCCAAAGAGGTGGCCGTAAGGCAGGTACTGCGTGCTCTGACGCTGCGCCGAATTTGGAATGCCGCCGTCAACAGCGCATCGTTCGCGCTTTCGGCGCTGCTGCGCCGGCCGATCGTTTGGGGAATGCCGGTCATCATCAATATTGAGCCGACTAATCTCTGCAATCTGCGCTGTCCGCTCTGCACGACCGGCAGCGGTCAAATGCAGCGGCCGAGGGGAAAACTGAATTTCGAGCTTTACCGCAGGCTGATCGATGAACTGGCGCCGCGGGCCATTTATGTCACCCTCTACCATCAAGGCGAGCCCTATCTGCATCCGCTTTTTAACCGAATGGTCGCTTACGCAAAGAGCAAGGGATTGTATGTAACGACGAGCAGCAACGGGCATTATTTTACCGCCGAGACGGCCGAAGACGTGGTGCGCAGCGGCTTGGACAGCATGATCATCTCCCTCGACGGCGTCTCCCAGGAAAGCTACGCCCGCTATCGCGTCGGGGGCGATTTGTCCAAAGTGCTGGACGGCATCCGTTGTTTAACGGCGGCCAAAAAAAGACTGCACAGCCGCACGCCTTATCTGTTCGTTCAGTTTCTGGTCATGCGTCACAATGAGAGCGAAATTCCGGCTATGAAGCAATTGGCGACCGAACTCGGCGTCGATCGGCTGCTCATCAAAACGACTCAAGTGGGCAATGCGAAAGAAGCCGTCGAGTGGCTGCCGGAAGATGAAGAGTACCGCCGCTATCGATTGGACGATGGTCGGCTCGAGGTCAAGCGCGGCAAAGGCGTCTGTCCGCGTCCCTGGCTGACGACGCTGATGGACTGGGACGGCGTGGTCGTGCCCTGCTGCTTCGACAAAAATGCCGAGCACCCTTTCGGCAATTTGAACGCTGTCGCCTCGTTCCGCGAACTTTGGCATAACCAAGCTTACCGGAACTTTCGGCGGCAAATTCTCCGCTCCCGCCCCGCCATCGACATTTGCCGTACCTGCAATTACGGCATCGGCCTGTTTAAATAGGAGATTTTGTATGAAGACGGAAAAAAACGATGAATGGTTTTACGAAGAAATTCGCCGCAAGCTGGCCTATTACAATGAGGAGAAAAAGCAGATCGCCGGCGACATGCTGGAGCGCTACACCGGCTCGCATTTGACGGACTTTCAAAAATATATTCTTTTGACCAATTTTAACACCTATTTGGAAAAATTCGCCGCCCAGTTCGGCGCTGAAATTCACACCGGATCGGTCTGGTCGGCGGCGCATGCGCCGGCACAACATGTAAGCATGATCGACATCAAGATCGGCGCACCGACGGCGGCATTGGTCATGGAGCTGCTCAGCGTCCTCGATCCTGCCGCAACCATCTTTCTCGGCATGTGCGGCGGACTCCATCGCTCGCTGCAGGTGGGCGACTTTATTTTGCCGATGGCCGCCATCCGCGACGAAGGCGTCTCCCGCTATTTCATCCCGCCGCAGGTGCCGTCGCTGCCCACCTTCAAGATTCAAAAGTTCATCAGCCAAATGCTGGTGGAGAGCGGCCTGGATTATCGAACCGGAGTGGTGCACACGACGGATTACCGTTTCTGGGAGTTTGACGAAGCGTTCAAGCGCACGCTGTACGAGGAGCGCGCCATCGCCATCGAAATGGAGTGCGCGGCATTGTTTTCCGTAGGATTTGTCAGCAAAGTGCCGATCGGTGCGCTGCTGCTGGTCAGCGACCTGCCCCTGAAAAAAGGCGGCATCAAAACCAAAGAGTCGGCGAAAAAGGTTTTTTCAGCGTTCACCGAACAGCACATCACCATCGGCATCAAGTCGATCACCGAAATTCAGCAGCGGGGCGAGCACATTCGCCATTACCGCTGGTAAGGAGGCGAATTCCGTACTTCTGGGCGATGCATGCTTTCGGCATGAGCATATGACATCGCGCCGATAGCCGGCCGGAAACTCGCGCGGCGTTAAAGGGTCAGTAAAACCGTACGAGAAAAGTGTACGGAAGGGAAAAAGTGTCTACGACAGCCGCTGAAATAAAAAGCATCTCATCAAAACTCAAAGGAAAATTTAATTGACTTTTGCCGTGCATCCCCGTAAATTTAAGTGCCTTTCGGGATGCAATCCAACGCGAAAATGTCTGCTGTAAATAAATTTCGAATTCGATATTGCTCATGCCTGTTGCTTTTCCCGCCGAACGATTGAGGAATTGGATTCAATAAAGCGCCCCGCCTGATTTGCGAAAGGCGCAGTACCATTTATGGAGCATAGCATGACTGAGGTCGCCCCCGCGATGTACCCCGGTTTGCAAAAACTGACCGAAGCGGTCGAGGACTATTGGGGTTATGAAGAGCCGGCCCAGCGCGGCCCTTCCGATGCCGCCATCCGCCGCTGCCTGATCAAACGCCTGGAGACGGTTCGCAGCGCTCTTCCCGAAACCGGCTCGATGCGGAATCATCCGCAAGCTGAAAAGCTGACCGTTGCCGCGCGACGAAAACTACATACGCTCGTCGACAGCCTGAACCGTCCCACCTATCTTCACACATCCTTTTTCAACGGCAGAAGGATCACGCCTCGGCTGCTGAACCGCCTGTACGATCTTGAATGCGGCATGTTGGAAGATGTGGAACTTTTGCACACCGAAGTGCAGCAGCTGACCGAAGCGCTCGAACTCGAACAGATTCAGGAAATCTTTCTCCACATCGACAACTATATCGACGATCTCAATCAGCAGCTGTTCGAACGGGAAGCCTTGATCATCGGCGAATATTGAGGAGTCCGGAAATGAAATTCTACACCGATTACCTCTGGTTCAACACTCAGAAGCATCGCGAATACATCAACATTACCGATCGCGTGGAGGAGGCGGTGCGCAAAAGCGGGGTTCAGGAAGGGATGGTGCTCGTTTCCGCCATGCACATTACCGCCGGAGTCTATGTCAACGACGCCGAATCGGGGTTGATTCAGGACATCGACGACTGGCTGCAAAAGCTGGCGCCGGAGGGCGTCAACTATCGTCATCACCGCACCGGCGAAGTGAACGGCGACGCTCATCTCAAAAGCCTGCTCGTTCATCACCAGGTCATTCTGCCGATCACCAACGGCCGCTTGGACCTCGGCCCATGGCAGCAGGTCTATTATGCCGAATTCGACGGTCAACGCCGCAAACGACTGATCATAAAGGTCATGGGGGAATAACGACCGGACCTGCAGAACCGTTTAAGCTTCTTTACCCCCTTCCGAGCCGCCCTAACTTGCCGTCTATGCAGGGTACAAATAAAGAGCACTCCAAATCCTTACACCCCCCTATCCGCCTGCGCTGCGGAACGATTGTCAATCGGCTGCTTATTCCTCGATCTTGAGCTGCTTCATCTTGCGGTAGAGCGTCGCCTCGCCGATGCCCAGCGCCGCTGCAGTGCGGCCGCGATGATACCCCTGCCGCGCCAGCTCCGCCGCAATCACCCCCCGTTCGAATTCCGCCACCATTTCGTCGAGCGTCGCGCCCTCCCGTCGCGGCTTGGGTAAAGTCATGCCGAGCATTTCGGCCGGCAGCAGATCAACGGTCAGCTCGCTCCCCGAAGCAAAGATCATCAGCCGTTCGACAAAGTTCTCAAGCTCGCGCACTTCGCCTTTCCAGGTCCGCTGCATCAGCGCCTGCATCAGCTCCGGCTGTACCCGCGTCACCGACTTGTTCATCTGTCGATTGTACTTGCGGACGAAATGGTCGACCAGAAGGGGGATGTCTTCGACCCGCTCCGCCAGCGACGGGAGACGAATGTTGATGACGTTCAGGCGGTAATAGAGATCATCGCGGAAGCGGCCTTCGGCGACGCGCGCCTCCAGATCGACATTGGTGGCGGCAATGATGCGCACATGCACCCGTTCCGGCCGATTGCTGCCGACGGGCAGAAATTCCTGCGTTTCCACGGCGCGCAACAGCTTGGTCTGCGCCGTCAACGACAGCTCACCGATCTCGTCGAGGAAAAGGGTGCCGCGGTGCGCCGCTTTGAACAGACCGTCTTTGTCGGCAACTGCGCCGGTAAAAGCCCCCTTTTTATGTCCGAACAGCTCGCTCTCGATCAAAGTTTCGGGTATGGCGCCGCAGTTGACCGCCACAAATCGCCCCAACCGGTGCGGACTGTTGTAATGAATGGCGCGGGCGACCAGCTCTTTTCCGGTGCCGCTGTTGCCTGTGATCAGCACATTGCTCTCGCTGTCCGAAACGCGCCGAATCGTCTCGAAAACCTTGCGGATGGCCGGACTCTCGCCGATGATGTTGGCGAAATCGTACTGGGCGTGAATTTCATGGCGCAGGGCCTGATTTTCGCGCACCAGCTCTTTGTGTTCGATCAGCTTTTGGACTTTGAACGCCAGATCGTCGAAATTGAGCGGCTTGAGCAGATAATCGAACGCGCCTTTGCGCAGTGCCTCGACGGCGCTCTGCACCGAGGCGTAAGCGGTGATAAAGATGAACGACGGCCTGGACGACAGTCGGTTGGCCGCCTCCAAAAGCTCCAATCCGCTCATTTTCGGCATCTCGATGTCGCTGATGACGACGTCGTAATCCTCGTGCTGCAGCCGCTCGAGCGCCTCGCGTCCGTCCGCCGCCTGCGTGCAGTCAAAGTTGCGCGCCTGCATGACGGTAACCAAGCTCTCGCGCGTAATGTCATCGTCGTCGACGATCAACAGCTTGACGGCCATACGATCCTCTCAAGATACCGAAGGCAGAGTGATGGTAAAGGTGGTGCCTACCCCGAGCGTGCTCCTAACTTTAATGTCGCCGCCGAAACCGGCGATGATGTTGTAGCTGACCCACAAGCCCAGGCCGGTGCCTTTGCCGCTCTTTTTGGTGGTAAAAAACGGTTCGAAAATATGGCCGAGATGCTCCTCGGCGATTCCGCAGCCGTTATCAGTAACCGCGGCCATGACCCGTTTCCCTTCGCTCCAGGTGGTAATCTCTAATCGGCCGTCCGGCTTGCCTTCCATGGCGTCGGCGGCGTTCAGGCAGATGTTGATGAACACCTGCAGCAGCTGATCAAAACCCGCGCGCACCAGCGGCAGATCGGGCTGCAGCCGCGTTATGATCTCCTGATGCTTGAGCCGCTTGTCGTATTTGATGATGCGGATGACGTGCTCAATCACGTGGTTGAGATAGATTTCTTCGACTTTGTCGGTAATCGGGCGCGAGAAATCGACCAACGTACGCACCGTGCGCGAAATGCGCTCAATGGACTGTTGAATGAGGAGCAGTTTCTCTTTGAACTCCGGATTGTCGGTCTTGAGCTGCAGGATCTGCGCCAGCGCCGAAATGCTGGTCAAAGGCGTTCCCACTTCATGCGCGATGCCCGCCGCCAGGGTGCCGACCGCGGAGAGCTTTTCCGATTGAATGACCTGCCTGCGCAGCTGTTCCTGCTCAGAGATGTCGCGCAGAATGACGCTGCTGCCGATGAAATCGCCGCGCTCGTTGCGCAGCGCCGTCCTCGTCAATTCGACGTGAACGATTCGGCCTTCGCGTGTGCGCATGTCCAGCCGCTGATTGCGCACAAAGCCGCGGCTCAAGACCTGCTCGTCCATAGCCGCCATGGCCGACTGTAATGTCGGGTCCTCAGGCACCAACCTCGTCAGCCCCTTGCCGAACATCTCGGCCTCGCTGTAGCCGAACAGAGTTTCCGCCGCCTTGTTCCACATAATCACACGATGATTTTCATTAAGGAGGATGATGGCGTCGGCGGCGTCGTTGAGAATGTTTTCAAAATACTTTTCGTACCGAAATGCCTGCTGATCGCGAAGGCGATCGCGATTGACGTCATGAAAAAGCAGGGTGCAGCCGACAATCTGTTTGGCTTCGTTGCGCATCGGTTCGACCTTGACGTCAAGAGCGGCTTTGCGGCTGCCGAGCGGCAGCGTCCGGTTGTGCAGCTCTTCGGATTTGCCCTGCCGAAGCGCCGCCTCCACGGCGGCAAAGAGAGGCGTCTCGCGGAGATCAGAAAACAGTTCAAAGAAAGGATGTCCCAGCACCTCGTCCGCCGAGCGCCCCAACAGTCGCTCTGCCGCGCGGCTGAAATAAATGACGGTCATGAGCTCGTCTAGCATGACAAAGCCGATACCGGCAAAATCGAGGGCGCCGAGATTGGCCGAGCAGGCCGAAGCAAAGGGGGCAGGCACCGGCGGCGGCTGATCGGAGCGATGCTGCTCGTAGATGGCCGTAATCAGCGGGCCAAAGACCTCGTTGAGGTAACCGAACGCCTCGATGCTGTTGAACGAGACATCGGATTCCTGCACCATCATGGCAAGGAGTATATATCGACTCAACAGCAGGGTGTTGATAAGGATTGCACTCCCCTGCTCCGCTTCGGCAAAGAATCGATTGACGGCGCCTTCGAGGGTGCTCAACGCCGCCTGCAGCTTTTGATCGATGACCAAAATGCTCAGGGCGGTCATGACCTCCTGCGCAAACTGCAGCCGTTCTTCATCCGAGAGGTGCGGCGTCAGTCCTGCCGTACGTTTGGCCAACTCTGCTGCGACCTCGTCGCTGCGGTTGGTTAAAAGCTTTTTTAAACAGACGTCCAACTTTGTCCTTTCAAACTAAACGCTGTCGAATGACGGTGTCGCGAGCGTATTGATCGTCGGTGTTGGGATAGTCGGTCGTGTAATGCAGCCCGCGACTTTCTTTGCGCATCAGCGCCGATTGAATAATCAACTGAGCGACCAGCGCCAAGTTCCGCAGTTCGATCAACTCGGGCGTAACGGTCGTCCTGCGATAAAAATTTTCCACCTCCTGACGAATCAAGCGGATGCGGCTCAGGGCTCTTTCCAGGCGCAAGGTCGAGCGCACGATGCCGACATAGTCCCACATCAGGTTCTTGATCTCCTGCAGATCGTGCGAGATGAGCACCCACTCTTCGCTGTTAAAGGTGCCGATGTCGTCCCACAGCGGGATCGGCGGCAGGCGAAAGTCTTTGGCCTTGACAAATTCCTTTGCGGCGTTGGCGCAGGATTCGGCAAAGACCAGCGCTTCGAGCAGCGAGTTCGAGGCCAGGCGGTTGGCGCCGTGCACGCCGGTACAGGCCGTCTCGCCGCAGGCAAATAAGCCGTTGATGTCGGTTCGTCCCTCCAAATCGGTCAGCACGCCGCCGCAGGAATAGTGTGCCGCCGGCACCACCGGTATCGGCTCCTTGGTGATATCGATCTTTAAACTCAGACATTTTTCATAAATCGCCGGAAATCGATCGCGCAGTTCGTCCGGATTTTTGTGTGTTACGTCGAGGTAGACGCAGCGCTCACCGCTCTTTTTGAGTTCGGCGTCGATGGCGCGGGCGACGACATCGCGCGGCGCCAGAGACCCCATGGGATGATAAGCCTCCGTAAACGATTCGCCTTTTTTGTTGATCAATCGGCCGCCGAAGCCGCGCAAAGCCTCGGTGATGAGAAACGAATCGGCTTCGGGATGATAGAGCGCCGTCGGGTGAAACTGCATGAACTCCATGTTGGCGATCGAGGCGCCGGCGCGAAAAGCCATGGCCACACCGTCGCCGGTGGCGACAGGCGGATTGGTGGTGTGCAGATAAACCTGTCCGCAGCCGCCGGCCGCCAAGATTGTCGCTTTGGCGGTTAGTCGACGGACCCTGCCCGCCGCCGCATCGAGCACATAGGCGCCCCAGCAGTTGAGGTCATGCGAGCGGGCGGGCGTGGGCGTGAAAACGTGATGCTCAGTAATCAAATCAATCGCCGAATGATGCTCGAGCAGCAGGATATTTTTTTTACGGGTGACGACATCCAGAAGCGTCCGCTCGATGTAAAAGCCGGTCATATCTTTTACGTGCACAATTCGGCGCGCTCGGTGCCCGCCTTCGCGGCCGAGGTCAAATTCGCCCTCCTCCGTGCGGGTAAAGGGCACGCCCAGCTCCGCCAGCTCGCGAATCAGCGAGGGACCCCGTTCCACGATCTTGCGCACCGCATCCGGACGGCATAATCCGGCGCCTGCTTCGAGCGTGTCGCGAATGTGCTCCTCAAACGAGTCGGTTTCGCTCAGGACTGAAGCGATGCCGCCTTGCGCCCATGCGGTGTTCGAGTCTGATCTTTTGCGCTTGGTCACGATAATGACCGACCCCGCATCGCACAATTTAAGGGCGGCAAAAAGACCGGCAATGCCGCTGCCGATCACCAAAAAATCCGCATCCGTCTTTCTTTCAGGCATTTTTTCGTCCGCAAGTGGCTTGTCGGGCAGTCGCGGCGGGCTGCTGAACACAGGAACTCGAGCAGTCAATGATCGCACCGATTTCAACGCGGATCTGCGCGAGAATGATTAAACTTACATGAAAGCAGCCAGAAAAACAACCCCTTTTTCAACAAAAAAGCCGATGCATGGGCATCGGCTCAAATCGGAGAGGCGGGCGCGTCACTCGATGACTTGGAGCAAATCGCGATTGCGAATGGGCCGCGTGACGAATTTGATTCCGGCGCGGGCGGCGTCTTCGGGCAGGCGGTTTTTGTCGCTGCAAATGCCGACGATCTTCATTTGCGGATGTTTTTTCCGGATTCGGTCGGCAATTTCCAATCGCTTTTGCTGATTCTCAGCTTCTTCGCCGGAATCCAAATCGACAAAGGCATAATCGGCTGAGCTGCGGTCCAAAAGCTGAAGCAGGTCGTCTTCGCTGTCGGCGATGGTGACGTCATAGAGGTTGCTCAACGCCAAATACATTTGCATTTCCGAGCGCAGGTCTTCGTTGAAAATGACGATTTTCATAAACTCCAATCGAGCGGTAGAATGATTAGTGATTGTCTGTCAAAATATATCGGAAAGCAGGGATTTTGCGGAAAAATAAGCGATGCAAAAACAGAGGAAGCAGAAGCAAAAGCTCTGATTTTCCCGATTATGTTTTAATCCGTTGCTTCGCGGTCGGGAGTTGATTCTCGGCACGTCTGAACGAACAGCCGCCAGGCCGGATAAAAAGCAGCGGCCGCCGCAAGCAGAACCGGCAGTCGAACGTGCATCTCGCCTTCATAGCCGCTCAGCATTTCCGGCGGTGCGTTGACGAACAGCATCGACAATAGATTGTTGAGGCCGTGAAGGATCATCGACGGGATGACGCTGCCGCTTTTCCAGGCAGCGTAACCGAGCGCAACGCCCAAAAGCAAAATCTGGATTGAAGTCCACGGATTAAAATGCACCAACGCAAACAGAACCGAGGCGGAGACGATAGCCGAAGCCGGGTCGCGAAACCGTTCGAGCGACCGCTGCAGCAAACCGCGAAAGAGCATCTCCTCTGCCGCCGCGGCGACCACTGCTCCGCCGAACAATACGCCGATCGCTTCCCGCCAGTTGGTAAAAGTGACCATCTCCATCATCGACTCGTACCACTCCTCCGGCATGGGCGCCAGCATCTGAATGATGCGGTCGAGCTCGTCTGTCAAAACATAGAGCGGCAAAAAGACCAGAAGCACCGCAAAAAGAACCTTCGGCCTGACGCTGTAAAGACGAAAAGTCGAGCGAACACTTGCGCCCCTTTTCTTGGCATAATAGAGCGCCGGTACGATGAGCAAAAGTTCGCCGCCAATCAGCGCCGCTTCGTTGCTCAGGTAACCGGAGACGAGAAAAAAAACCATGAAAACCAAAAGGGTCACCGCCAAGATACGCGAGATGTCACTCGGCGTCAGATCGCCATTTTTCTGCAGATCGTCCAAACGTTCACCTCATAAGCGTAAAGTGATAAAGCGCAATAGAGGCCGCCACGGCCGCATTCAGGGATTCACCGTAGCCGCTTTTGGGAATAGTGAATCGACGATGTGCAGTCTCTACGAGCTCGGCGGCGACGCCGTGCGCCTCGCTGCCGATGAGCAGCAGGTCCTTGCCCGTAGGTCTTTGCTTCGTCAAAGGCTCGCCGTAAACCGGCACGGCCGCCCAGATACAGTAGCCTTTTTTTTTCGCTTCCGCGAAGCGCTGCATCAAATCGACCTCTTCTTCAACGGCAAGGCGGAAGGCGGCGCCCATGGCGCCGCGTAGGACCTTCGGATTGCTCAGCTCGACACATCCTTTGCTCAGCCACACCCGCTCAACCCCGAACCAGGCGGCGGAACGCAGCGCGCTTCCCAAGTTGCCCGGATCCTGCAGGCCGTCGAGCGCCAAAAGCAGCGGCTCGGCGCCGTGCCAAGACTGAACGGCAGGCAAACGGATCACCATCGCCAGCCCGACAGGCGAAGGCTCATCGGAAAGTAAAAGGTAACGATCGTGCGGTAGGGTGAAAACATCCAATCCACCGGCGGCGCACTTGCGCGCCAGTTCGGCAACCCGTTCATAAGCATGCGCTTCGGGGGTGGTTATGACGGCTTGGATCTCAATGCCGGATGCGAGAGCCTCTTCGCACAAGCGGACGCCCTCGATCAGCGTTGAGCCGGTTTCGCGGCGGTATTTTTTCTGCTTCAGCGCGCGAATGCTTTTCAGCCGCTGCAGCGAAAGAGGGGGGAATGAAAAAGCGTCCTTACGACCCGAGCTCATGCTTGATAAAGTCGACAACTTGATCGAGAGGAACCAGATTTTGGCTGCCGTCGAGGAGGTTTTTGACGGCCGCTTTGTCCTGCGCCAGCTCGTCTTCGCCGATCAAGATCACAAGGCGGGCGTTGCGACGGTTGGCGTCGCGCATCATCGCCTTGATGCTCTTGTCGCCGAACGAAAAGAGGGTTCCGATCTTGGCCTCGCGCAGGCTGAAAACGAGGCGGAGGGCTTGTTCCCGCGCCGCCTCGCCGAGCGCCGCTGCAAAGACCATCGGCTGCGGCAGTGGTTCGGGCTCAATGCCCTGCTGCTGCATGCTCATGATGATGCGCTCGATTCCCGAGCCGAAGCCGATTCCCGGCGTCGGCTCGCCGCCCAGCTGTTCGATCAGGCCGTCGTAGCGCCCGCCGCCGCACATGGCGTTTTGGGCGCCGATGCCTTCGGCCCACACCTCGAACACGGTTTTGGTGTAATAATCGAGGCCGCGAACCAGCCGCGGATTAACGACATAACGCCGGCCGGTCAGATCAAGGTAGCGCCTGAGCGCGGCAAAGTGGCGCGCACATTCTTCGCATAGATAGTCGCCGATGACCGGCGCACTGCGGATGTGCGGCTGACATTGGTCCTTCTTGCAGTCGAGCAGCCGCAGCGGATTACGCTCCAAGCGGCGTCTGCAGTCGTCGCATATTTCACTGATGCGGCCTTGATAGTATTCGCGCAGCTTGGCGACATAGATCGGTCGACAGCGAGGACAGCCGGTGCTGTTGAGCTGAAAAGAGAGCCCCTTGAAGCCCAGCTCGGCATAGAGCTGCCAGGCGATCGACATCACTTCGTGATCGAGCGCCGCGTCCTGCTCGCCGATCGCCTCGACGTTGAACTGCGTGTGCTGACGAAATCGTCCCGACTGCGGCTTTTCATAGCGAAAGATCGGTCCGATGGAAAACAATTTGACCGGTTTGGGCAGTTTGTGCAGGCCGTTCTGCAAATAAAGCCGCATAAAGCCGGCCGTAAACTCGGGCCGCAGCGTGACTTGATTTTCGCCCTTGTCGATGAAGGAATACATCTCTTTTTCGACGATATCCGTCGCATCGCCGACGCCGCGGACAAAGAGCGCTGTTTCTTCCAGGATCGGCGGATCCACCCGCTGGTAACCGTAGAGCGCGGTGATCTCGTAGATCTTTTTTTCAATCATGCGCCAATACGGCTGCTCGTCCGGCAGAACATCCCGCATTCCGGTCAAAGATTGATAGAGCATCGCCCGACTCAAATATGATCCATCATATCGTTCAGAATTTTTTCAGCCTGCTTTTTACGCCGCTTGGGAACGATCAGGCTGCATTCGCCGTCTGTTCCGGCTACCAATAGGCTGCCGGCCAAAGCGCCCGGCTTAATAGAGGCCGGTATGCCGGCATGATTGAGCGCCTCTTTCGCCATTTCGGCATAGGTGCGCCCCGGCAGCGTCCGCAGCAGCACCCACTCCTCTTCCTTGGGTTCAGGCGCCGACGGGATCTGATCGACCAGCTCGACGCCGCAGTCGGCGCACTTGATCACGCCGACCTCGTATTCGTAACCGCATTTGGGACAAAAAGGCATCTCGACCTCCTTTTCAGCCGTCGGCTGTGTGAAAGAACAAACAGCGTTGTCACATCAACGATATCTTTCTCAAACATTTTTGCCGCTTCCGGCCGATCCAAACCTTTGCTTATATTGGAAAATACTTTCTTTCCTCCGCACCGATGACCTGAAGCACCTCTTCGGCATCCATGCAGGTGCGCAGCTGATCGCGAAATTCCTTTTTATGCATCAGTCGGGAGATGCGGCTGAGCATCTTGAGATGCAGCGCGGTCTGATCGGTCGGCCCGACGAGCAGAAAAAACAGCCGTACAGGCTTACCGTCGATGGCCTGAAAGTCCACATCATGCCGCGTGATGCCGAAGGCAATGGACAATTCCTTAACCGCATCGGTTTTGGCATGCGGGATGGCGATGCCGTCGCCCATACCGGTGCTCATCTGTCTCTCCCTTTCCACCACCGCGTTCAAAGCCAAATCCCGATTTTCCAAGCGCCCGGCTTTGTCCAATAGTCCAATCAATTCTTCGATGATTTCATATTTTTCTTTGCCTGCCAGGGGAACCTTGATGACCTCCGGTGAAAGCAGGTCGGTCAAATGCATTCAGCCTCCTTAATAAACGATGCCGCTCAAGGGTTCGAAACAAAATGCAGCTGAACCGATTCAGTTCAGCTGCAGCTTTTGCTTCAAAACATTTAAAATTTACAAGAATTTCGGATAAATTCAAAATAAAATCCCCCATAAGTCATTCATCGTTCGAACAGAGAACGTCGTTCAATATCTGCAGCAGCATTACTCTTTAAGCCTAAAGCACCCGTTTTCTTTTTTTGATTATAATTTTGTATTTTTCGATCAAGTATCTAGCCGCAAAAGGAGATCCATTGCACAGAATACTGCTCCTGGGTACTGCTCCTCCACAAGCCGATGCTGCAAAAATTCTGAAAGAAAAAGGCTGCTATGTTATCGGCTGCAGCTGTCGTCATCAAGGCAGTGCGCTGAAATATCTCGATCGCTTCGAACTGATCGATATTATTAACATCGATGCCTTGATTCAACTGGCGCAGAATGAAAGAATCGACCTGATCTTTTCGATCGGTTCGGATATAGGAACACGCTCTGCAGCCTATGTCTCTGCGGCGCTCGAGAAGCCGTCTTTTATCGGGCCGGACATAATCGATGCAGCAGCAAATAAAATCACTCTTCGGCGATTGCTGGAGAATGCGGGTTTAAACTCCGTCCGATTTCAGAGCATCGATTCCGAGGCGGATCTGGATAAATGGCACCTTTATCCGGCGATTGTCAAGCCGGCAGACAGTCAAGGACAGCGGGGTGTGCGGCGCGTCGAAAACCGAGCTGAAGCGCAGCAGGCTCTCCTTGCGGGGCGCAGCTATTCGCCGACCGGCCAGGTCATCATCGAAGAATTTGTCGAAGGGCCTGAAATATCAGCTAATGTCTGGGTTGAAGCCGGAAGAGTGGAGTTTTGCCAAATTACCGATCGGCTGGTGTTCAGTGACCTTCCAGGGGGAATTCCGCGCGCCCATCTATCGCCTTCCCGCGTCTGTCAAGGGTCCTTGGCCGCGGCAACCCGGCAATTAATCGAAAAAACCGTAAAAGCCCTCGGCATCACGGCAGGGCCTGTCTATTTTCAGATCAAACTCGCAGCCGACGGTCCAAAGATCATCGAAGTTACCCCGCGGCTGGACGGTTGCCACCTCTGGCGTCTGATTGAGCGAACGACCGGCGTCAATTTATTGGAGACCACTTTGAACGTTCTCATGGATCAACCTGGAGGAAATCTAAGAGGCCGAGATCTCGGTTCCGCAAGTTTGACTTTTATGGCTGCTCTTCCGAATACTCGCTTCGACCCCTCGCGCTATTCTATCCCTCCCGAAAGCGTGTACCACGAGTTTTATTACGAAAAAGGTGAAACAGTAGTCGCCGTGAACGGCCTATTGGAAAAAGTCGGCTATTATATCGAGGTGAACGGATGAAGGTGCTCGTCACCGGAGCTAACGGCATGATCGGACTGGCGACGGTAAGGCACTTTTTGGAGAAAGGGTATCAAGTCGCGGCGCTGGTCCGCAATATTGGAGCGGCAACTCGAATCGACCCTCGTGCAGAGATTCGCGTGCTCGACAGCGACTGGAGCAACCTGCAGGACGTCTGCAGCGGGTGCGATGCTGTGGTGCATCTGGCGGCGCAAAGGCTGCAACCCGAGTATGAAGAAAGAGGAATAGAAGCCTACTGGCTGCCGAACGTACTTTTGACTGAGCAGCTTTTGCGCGCCGCAGCCGCTGTCGGCGTAAAGCGGTTTTGTGCGGCTTCGTCGGTCAGTGTCTACTCATCGAAAAACAGCTCTCCATACCGCGAGACCGACTATCCCTTTCCGCAAAACTTTTACGGAACGAGCAAACTTGCGGCGGAGCATATTGCCCTCCTCTACGGCCGCAAGAACGGAATGCGCGTGAACTGTTTGCGCCCATCGCAGGTTCTTGGGTTTGATTACCTGCGGGCCGAAGGCATGCTGATGACGTTCCTTCGCCAAGCCGCAGCACATCAGCCGCTGACGGTTTGGCGGCAAGACCGCCGTGATTTCGTCTACGTTAAAGACGTTGCAGAAGCGTTTGAGCGGGCCGTCCAACCCGATGCTCCGGAGGGAATTTTCAACATCGGCA
>JAPDQV010000048.1:0-17751 GCA_034505495.1 candidate division KSB1 bacterium
TCTTCGGACAGCACATTGAGCTCCGCCTTTGTCAAAGTCGACTCGCTGGAAATCAACAAAGCGAATGCCTCGACGGTGCTTTACTCCGACAAAATGCAGTCGGCCGTAGTCAGGGGGCTGACGAACGGCAAGACCTACAGCTTTGCCGTGGTGGCCTATAATCGCAAGGACAAAAAAGAGATCAGCTATCCGAGCAACATCGTCGTCGATACGCCGCGGCCGGATATCATGTCGGTGACCATCAAATCGGCCTCCACAGCGCAGGTGAGCGGCGACGACAGCAAAGCGGGATTCGATTTCAACACCTTTCAGGTGGTCCCGGTGCCTGCAACCGGCTACAAGAGCGACAACGGCGCGGACATTATCAACGAAGCGTACGATCCCTCCAAAGGCACCGACATTCGTCCCTGGTTGGCCGGCATGAACGGCGGCGGTCTGCAGGACTTGGGCTATATGGAAGATTTGGACGGCGCGGATATCGCTCCGGCGCAGGGCTATTCTGCTGAAGGGAAATCGATTGCCGTGCTCCTTGGTCATGTGTATGCAGTTAAAACCGGAGACAATCACTACGGCAAGCTTTTGGTTACTCAGATCGGCGGCGCTCCGGACTATGCCGTCACGTTCAATGCCGCTTTCCAGATGCAGGCAGGCAATCGGAACTACAAACAGACCTCCTGGGCCTATCTCTTGGGCATTCATTAAGTTAATTTTTGGACATAATTCCAGTTCTCCTTCCGTTGAACGAACGGCCTGTCGAGTACAGGCCGTTCGTTTTTTTACCCCCAAACCTTCTTCTTATTATCTGTTGGTATTCTGAAAAATTTATCCTATTATATCCAATTAAATCATAAAAATCATTTTGTGTTTTTCTTAAGGGGATGAGTGATGGAGTCTATTGCCTTGCTGTCGCTGGATTCTCTGCAAAGGGGGTTTGTGCCGTCCGAGTTTCTTCATCAAGGCGATGATGAATATACGTTTCGCAATCGGCAGTCGAAATGGCCGCAGAGCCGATGGCGTCATCTGCGCGCATATGAGATCGAGCAGCTGGTCAAGAACAACAATCAGGCAGGTGACTGGGATGACGTTTTGGTCACCGATCCGTTCGATCCGACGCTGATCGTCAACAACCGCTTCTTCGGCCTGGTGCGCCTCGGACGGGTGCAGCCGGTCGTCCTGGAACACCATGAGCTGTTGACGCCGGCCGGTATTTCCAACAGCCTCATTCTTTCCTGCGACATCGGCGATGACTGCGCCATCCATAATGTCCATTATTTGGCGCATTACATCATCGGTGACCGCTGCATTCTGCTCAACATCGACGAGATGCATACCACCAACCACGCCAAATTCGGCAACGGCATCATCAAGGAGGGGGAACCGGAAGAGGTGCGCGTTTGGCTCGATCTGATGAACGAGACCGGCAGCCGGCGCGTGATGCCCTTTGACGGTATGCTGGCCGCCGACGCCTATCTTTGGGCAAAATATCGCGACGACCGCGAGTTGTTGGCGCAGCTCAAAGAGATCACGCAAAAAAGCTTTGATGCCCGTCGCGGATATTACGGTACCGTGGGCGATCAGACGGTTATCAAGAACTCATTGATTCTGAAAGACGTCAAAATCGGCGATCACTGCTACATCAAAGGCGCCAACAAGCTGAAGAATCTTACCATCAATTCGTCGGAAGATGAGCCGACGCAGATCGGAGAAGGGGTGGAGATGGTCAACGGTATCGTCGGTTACGGCTGCCACATCTTTTACGGCTGCAAAGCCGTTCGATTCATCATGGGCGACAATTCGAATCTCAAATACGGCGCCCGGCTCATCAACTCTTATCTCGGCGACAACTCGACGGTTTCATGCTGCGAGGTGCTGAACAACCTCATTTTTCCATCCCACGAACAGCATCACAACAACTCGTTTCTCATCGCCTCTGTGGTGCTCGGCCAGAGCAACATCGCCGCCGGGGCCACGATCGGATCCAATCACAATAGTCGCGCCAACGATAATGAAGTGCAGGCCGGCCGCGGCTTTTGGCCCGGACTGTGCACCAGCATCAAGCACTCCAGCCGATTTGCTTCCTTTGTGCTGTTATCAAAGGGTGACTACCCTGCCGAGCTGAATATTCCCCTGCCCTTTTCACTACTGAACAACAACGTCGCCAAGGATCAACTGGAAGTGCTGCCGGCCTATTGGTGGCTCTATAACATGTACGCCCTGGCGCGCAACGCGTGGAAATACCGCAGCCGCGACAAACGCAAACGCAAGCTGCAGCACATCGAATTCGACTGCCTGGCGCCGGATACGGTGGAAGAAATTTTCGAGGCGCGGCGACTCTTGGAGATCTGGACTGCCAAATCCAAGCTGCAGAACAGCGGCGAAGCTTACGGCAAAACCGATGAAGACTTTCAGGAGATTGGCCGTCAATTGCTCAACGGTCCGAGCGAGGCGCTGCGCGGCGTGACGGTGCTGGGGGAAGAGATGGAAAAGTCCAATCGTCGCGTCGTCATCTTGAAAGCCCAAAAGGGTTACCAAGCTTACAAAGATATGCTGTGGTACTATGCCGTTAAAAATCTCATCGACTATCTCCAGAGTCGACCGAAGGAAAGCTGGGAGACCATGAAGCAGGCTTTAGCCGGCGAGCGGGTCAGTCGCTGGGTCAACTTGGGGGGGCAGCTGATGCCCGAACAGGAGGTCGATCGCCTGAGAAAGGATATCGCCGACGGCGTGTTGAAAGATTGGCAGGCGATCCATCGTCGTTACGACGAGTTGTGGGAAGCTTATCCGCTCGAAAAGCAAAAGCATGCCTTTGCGGTGCTGTGCGAACTGCTGCAGAATCAAAACCCGACGCTCGAGCAGTGGTTCCTTGCTCTCGATAAAGCCGAGCAGGTGCAGAGCTTTATTTGCGATCAAGTCTATCTGTCGCGCAAAAAAGACTATGACAATCCCTTCCGTCGCGCCACTTACCGCAACGACGAGGAAATGGTCGCTGCGCTCGGTACGATCGAAGAAAACAGTTTTATCCAGCAAGTGAGAGAAGAGACGCGGGAGTTTGCGCAGACGATCGCAAGGATCAAAAGCAGAGGCTAAAGACAGCAGGCGTGAAAATCGGACTTGGCCACGGAGACACAGAGAGCACGGAAAAAATAAAAAACATTGATTTTTTTAGTATCGTATTGTTTTCATCGGGTTACTCCCGGGCCGGTCGAATCTTTCTCTCCGTGCCCTCTGTGCCTCTGTGGCTATTCATTTTGCTCGCCGCGGAGGCACGGAGATCACCATGTTGTTGTTTCTGGAAACGATGCAAACTTTTATGTGACCGTTCTGCAGGTCGACCGCTTTTTGCCGCGGTTAGAACTCTGCCTTTGCGGTTCATTCGGCCGGCGTTGGCCCTCCGCACCTCTCAGCACCAAGGCAGCTGGGATTTTGGGGCAGCGAACGCTTGCGGCTCCTTTGTAAATGAGCTTAAAAGCGCGACCCGGTCCTCATTTTCACCTCTATTACGAAATTTTGTAGAGTCTTGATTGATCTTCGACAAGCATAGATTTCCCAAAGATACTAAACGGCCAATTCATAAGAGAGGCGCCGTCATCTGTTTTGCTCCGATCCTAGCACCTAATTTTTCGGTTTTATCTGACCTCCTATCGTTCAATACATTAAGCAATTGCATTCTATTTACAGAATCAGAACGGCTATTCGATCGATAACCCCATACAGGAGCAAGCAATGAAACAAAACGATCCCCGCTATTCGCAATTTCACCTGGTTCAAGAAATGACGGATGTGGTTCAAGTTGTCAAAAATTTCGATCCTCGGCGCACGCAGGCGGTTGCGGAAAAGATTCGCGCCGCCGGTCGCCTGCTGTTGACCGGAGAAGGGTCGAGCCGCATTTTTCCCGCCAAGAACGCCGTGCGCAAATCGCTGCGCTGGGGATTGGAGACGGCGGTGTTCACCGAAGGGTCCCGCCAGGCGGCTGAATACAATCTGCAAAACTTTGCGGTGTTCTGTGCCTCCAACTCGGGACGTACCAAAGAGGTAGTGCTGCTGGCGCAGAAATTGGCACAAAAGGGTAATCCATACCGTTTCGGACTCACCGCCAACCAAGGTACTCCGCTCGAAAAGGCCTGCACGGAGACGTTTGTATTGACCTGCGGTTGGGAGCAGGCAACGGCGGCGACGAAAAGCGTGATCGAGCAGGCGCTGTTTTATGAATCGATTTTGCGCCATATCGGTAAACGGACGAGTGTGGATTACGGCTCTTTGGCCGCGGCCATCGAAACGGCGTTGACGATGCCGGTACCTGCAGAGGTCGTTGCCAAGGCGGTAAAAGCTCCAACCATCTACTTTTCGGGTTACAACGACGGCGTCGCCGAAGAATTGACCCTAAAGACGAACGAAATCACGCGCAGGAAATCGGATTTTCTAGAAGGCACCTATGCGGTACACGGCATCGAAGAGGTCATGGACGCAGAGGATATCGTCTTTGTCGTCGATCCGATCGAGGAAGAGATGGAAAAATTCCATGAGGTGCTGGTCAAAGGCGTCGGCATGACCGTGGTTGCGATTTCCACCAAACCTACCCCCTTTCCTACGCTGCTGGTACCCGATCAAGGAGAAATGACGCCGTACGTCTATTTAGCTGCCGGTTGGAATTTGCTGGTCGAGATCGGCTTAATGCTCGGCATCAACCTCGACAAGCCGGAACGAGCGCGCAAAGTCGGCAATGAACTGAAGGGAAATTGACGCCGACAGAAAAAGTCTCGTGGTCAGCTTGAAAAACCGATGCCGACCTCCGCAACACAGGGGACGACATGAAAAGCCGGCACCGGCCGTGAAGCAGGCGTCGCTTCCGGATTGATTATCTTTTTATGCGCCCTGCCCTTCACCATCGGCAGAGCCTCATCCTGAACGCCTTGGTGCGCCCGCGGCGATTCTTCCCTGCAAGGTAAAAAAACTTGCGGCGGATTTTGTAAATGGAGAGCACGGCCAGCGGCTGTTAAAGTACGGCGGCTTTGTTATTTAAAGCAGGGAAGTGCCGCGAAACCGTGCGGCAGAACAGTTGCCGCCTTTTCCAGTGAATTCCCACAAAAATTTTTCTTTAGCTTCTCCTCTGCTTTGTTAATAGAGCAGAAACGGTTTTCTTGTCTCAAGCCATTGCTGCTCATCGGGCATAAGGCGTGCGTCAAAATCCGCCGGGAAAGCTTGCGGATCATCGACCCATTGACGCAAAAATGTGCCGCCGGCCAGCAGGTCGATCGCCAAGCGTTCGCTCTCATACTCGTAAACAAAAGAGCGCCACAGCGGATAGTCGGGATGGAGCCTGAGGATGCATTTGAGAATCAACGCCGCAATGCGGTAGGGTTTGAAAGCCTCAGGGCAATAGCCGGCAAAATCGGTATGAATCTGCAGTCCCGCGCAAAGCCTGCCGCTGTGTTTATGAAATGTCGGCTCGAAGAAGCAGGGACGGATGCGGCAGCCGCGCAGCCAATGCGGCGCCAGATCGAACATCATTCGGAATACAGCCTCGAAATCCACGTCCGGCGCGCCGACCAATTCCAGCGGCGTTGTTGTGCCGCGGCCTTCCGATAAGGTTGTGCCCTCAAACAGTACGGTTCCGGGAAAACAGCGCGCCATGTTGAGGCTGGAGGCATTGGGACTCGGATTGATCCACGGCAGCTCGTGCAGCGGCCAGCCGTAGCCGGGGGCCGCGTGCGGATCGTAGCCGAGCATCGGCACCACAACAAGATCGACATCCAGTTCTTTATAGTGAACGTACCATCGGGCAAATTCGCCCAAAGTCAGGCCGTGGCGCATGATCAGCGGCGCGACGCCGACAAAGCTTTCCCAACCCGGCTCGAGAATGGTTCCCTCGACGGCGCGTCCGGCGGGATTGGGCCGATCCAGGATCCAAACGCTCTTTTGGTATTTGGCGCAGGCTTCGAGCATGTAGGCAGTGGTGGTGATAAACGTATAGATGCGCGTGCCGATGTCCTGAAGATCGATGAGCAAAAGATCGAAGGAGGCCATCATTTCAGGCGTCGGCCGACGGGTCTTGCCGTAGAGGCTGAACACCGGAATGCCGTGCTTGGGGTCGATATAATCATCCGATTCGATCATATTGTCCTGCTTGTCGCCGCGCATACCGTGCTGCGGGCCGAATGCGGCCGTCAGTCGGCAGTGAGGCGAATCACACAACGCATCCAGCGTATGACGGCCGTCGCCGGTCACGGAAGCCGGATGGCCGAGAAGAGCAAGCCTCCTTCCCTGCAGGCGTTTCAAAAGCCCCGGATCAGCAAGCAGATTGTCGATGCCGAGTGTGATCATTTATCTTGCCAAGTCTTTTACCGAGATTCAGTTCATCGGCTATTTCAGCAGCGTCACCTTTTGCGTCAGTGTTTGATCGCCGACTTTTACGCTGATGATGTAAACTCCCGCCGGCTGTCCATCGGCGCGCCAGAGAAAAGCGTGCTCTCCGCCTGCCAAGCGTCCGAGCTCAACCTGCTCCACTCTTTCGCCGCGCAGGTTATAAATCGAGAGGCTCACCTCCGCCGGTGCGTCCAAACGCCAGCGCAGCATAGTGCTCGGATTAAAGGGATTGGGCGAATTGGGCAGTAGAATCAACTCCTCCGGAACTTTGATATGCGGCTTTTCATCGACGACCGTTCCTTCGGCGCGGCCGTTCTCGGAAAGTATCGCCTCTATGGCGCAGGCCAGATAAGCCATCGGCGCGTTCCAGTTGATGGCCACCTCGTTGGAGGCGTAGCTGGCTTCAACATCGACATAAGACTTGGCGGGCAGTTTTGAGGGATAGGCGACGCCGTCCTGTTGACCCGGATTCGGCCCGCCGGCCAAAAGTCCCGGCACCGGATCCCTTACGCCGTCCGCCGCCGACGGCCGATGGTGAATCTTCATCACCCGCTTGCTGCCGAAGCCGGTGAGGAAGCAATACCCTGTGGCATTGCGTCCAAGCAAATAGTCGAGGTTGGTCAGCGCCGCCTCCAAGTACTTGGCCTCTTTTGTCAGTCGGTAGGCTATGATCAGCGCAATGCCCTGATTGGCGGCGTTGGCGTTGCTGCCCCAAACGAAATCCGAGGCGCTCTTGCCCATAACAATGTAATAAGGCGAATTCTCAAGACCGCTCATGACCGAGTTCGCAAAATTGATGATGCGCGACCGCAATGCCGCTTTATTGTAAGCCTCCGGCAGTTCGTCTTCATGCTGTAAAAGAGAATAGAAGCCGAGGGTGCGCACATTCGGCCATCCGGGCAGGCTGGTCGAAGCGTCCTGGAACGGCTTGACGGCGGATAAAAAGCTGTCCGCATGGGTGGTGCAGAACAGCTCCATGGCCGCCCATTGGAACTCGTCGGAGACGTTGCCGTCGCCGTACTCGCCGGTATTGATGGCCGGCTTGTAAATTTTGTTCATCTCGCTTTGACGATAATAGACGGCAGGATTTTGCCGCGCCCAATTCCACGCCGCAAGGGCGGCGGTAAGGCAGGAATCGGCAAAACCGGGCATAACCGATTCGAACTCACGAAAGACGCGGGCGCTGACCGCCATTACCGCGGCAAAGTCGAGCGCCGCGGCGGTGGATTTCATCACTACCCAGCGCTTGGAGGTCGCCTGATGCGGCATGACGAAAGCGTCGAAATTCTCGTTGGTCAGCTTGTGATAGACGCCGCCGTCGTTCGGGTCCTGCATCGTCAGCATCCAACGGATATTCCACAGCGCCTCGTCCAAAACGTCCGGTATGGCGTTTCCGCTTTCAGGGATGTTTGTATCGAGAGATTTGCAATAGTCGGGAAAATTTTCATAGAGCTGCAGCAGTGTAAAGGTGCTGATGCCCGAGTTGACGATGTATTTGTTGTAATCGCCGGCATCGTACCAGCCGCGCGGGCAGGAGAGGATCGTATCTTTCGGTCTTGCAGCTGTGGCCGCTGATTCATGCACATAGACCTTGTTATCCGGATGCCCCAGCTTGCGTTTCCATTTTCCGGCGTACTGCTCGGTCAATTCCATCGACGCGCGCTGAAAGTAGTAGCTTTTAAGCGACCACATGGCAACGCGCTGATGGACATACGGCTTGATCTCAAAGGGATAGGAAACGCCGATACCGGGAACGATGAGTACAAAAGTTCCGGTTTGCGTCACCGATGAAAAATCGGCCAGCGAAACAGCTTCTCCGGAGAGATCCCAGAATTTGGCCGGCGTCAAAGAGCCGGTGTACAGCGTATCCGACAAGTCTGCCTTTGCGACCATAAACGTGGTCGCGCCGACATTGTTGACGACCACCGCAATCTTGGGCATCTGCGGATAAAAACCGACTTGATTGAGCCGAACGGCATCCGTTGCCGAAAACAACAGGCCTGCACCCCACAGCCAAAGGATCAGTGCACTCTTTTTCATAGTTGCTCTCCTCTTTGCATGCGTCGTGCATAAAATAAGACACAAGGGAATAAAGTCCAAATTTAAATCTTTTGCCGGACAATATCGTTTGCGGGTTTTTGCTAAAGTCGCTATGTTAACACCACAAGCAGGCTTTTGGGGAAGAGGTGAATATGCAAAAGCGGTCGGCTTTTCTTTTCGCGGTATGCGGCCTGTTGCTTGCGACAGGGGCGAGTTTCTGTCAACAGAACCTGATCGTCAACGGCGGTTTCGAGAACGGGCTCAGCGGCTGGTCGCCGTTTTGGAGTCGCAAGCCCGGCGCCGGGAGCGTCCGCGTCGTCAGCGACAAAGTGCATAACGGCGCCTTCGCCGCGTTGATCGAACATCACGATGCGCAGGATTGGTCGTTTGCCGTTGACAAAAGATATGCGGTCAAGGCAGGAGAAATCTATGAGCTTTCAGCTTGGATCTCGCTCGAACAGGCAGAGTGGGCGGAACTGTCCGTAATCACCTACGATAAAAATCAGCAGGTGCTCGAATGGTCTTTTTCGCCTCGGGAGCTCGATAGGTCGCCGGCCTTTACCCTTTTCCGCACCCGTTTCATCATACCGGAGACGGTACGCTTTATCACGCCGCGACTCATCGGCGGCGGCGAGTGCCGGCTGTATGCAGACGATGTGTCATTGACCTTAATCGGCAGCAGCGGACCCGCCGGAAAAGTGAGCCTGCAGAATTCTCGCTTGCAAGCGACTATTCAGCTGCCCGGCTTGAATCTTGAAGTGGAGGACAAAGAGGCGGGTATCGTGTTTCGCTCCAATGCGGCTGTAGGACTGTTGCCGGCGGCGGTGGACAGCACAGCCGGCGAGGTCATAGTCCGCTGCACCCTCTTGTCCGATGATCTTTTCGTTACCCTGCGTTTTCGTTTGATGGAAGATGCCCTGCGCATGCAGATCGAACCTGATGAAGATAAAGCGTTCGAGAGCCGTCTCGTCTTTCCCGGCCCGTTTCGCGTTCGGTCCAACGACTTTATCGTCGTGCCGCGCGGGACCGGCTTTCTTTTACCGGTAACGGAGGACTATCCTTTCTGGGAGTTCGGTCTGTACGATTGGAAATCGACCATGGCGTTCGTCGGCGTGACCGATCTGCAGAGCGGCTACATGCTGGTATCCGAAGATCCATGGGATACGGTCGTCGAATTTGCCCGTCTGGAATCGCTCACAACGCCTCAGCTGCTGCACGAAGCGGCAAAAAATCGACTGACGCCGCGCACGTTCTATTTCGTGCCGATCAGTCGGGACGGTTACGCAGCAATGTGCCGCTGGTATCGGCGCCATGCCGAAAGACTCGGCTATGTCAAGACGTGGCGCGAAAAGCTTGCCGAAAATCCCAATATCGAACGGCTGCGCGGTGCCGTCGATTTCTGGTTGTTGGATGAGGCGATGCAGACGACGGCCACGATCGACAGTCTGCTGCTGTACGGCCTCGATCGGGCGATCATTTCGCTCAGCTCCGGCTGGTATGCGCCTGAGGACAAGAGCGAATTGATCGAGTACATCAACGAAAGCGGCTATTTGAGCAGTCGCTATGATATTTACACCGACGTCTGGCCGCCGACTCATCCCGAGGCGCCGTGGTACCGGACGGAAGGCTATCCCGAAGACGTCATCGTCAACGAGGACGGCTCATTGCGCCAAGGCTGGTTGGCCTATTTGGACGGCCATGTGCCGTTTCAAGGTTACTATACCTGTTCCGCCACGCATGAGCGCTATGCAGATAAATGGCTGAGACAGGAATTGGCGACGCAACCCTACCTGTGCCGATTCATCGATGTCGAGTTGGCGTCTTCCCTCGCGGAATGCTGGTCGCCGGCCCATCCCGTCACACGCAAAGAAGACGCGCATTATCGCATCCGCCTCCTCGATCGCATCAAAAACGGCTTCGGGCTGGTCACCGGCAGCGAAGAGGCGCGCGAATGGGCCTTCCCCTGCGTGGACTATGGCGAGGGCACCATGACCCTGCGGCCTCAGAACAATGCAGGCTATGATTGGGCCAATCCGGTAAACAATCCGGAGCCGGAATATGCCGCCTACAATGTCAATCCGCAGGTGCGCGTGCCGCTGCACGGACTGATCTATCATGACGTCCACGTGCCCACTTGGTATACCGGCGACGGTCAGTCCAAAGTGCCGCAGTTTTGGGATGATAAGGATTTGTGGAATGTGCTCTATGCCTCCATGCCGCTGTTTGCACCGCCCAACCGCAGCTATTGGCTGAACAACAAGGAGCGTTATCTGACCAGCTATTTCCTCATCTGCTCGGTCTTTCGGGAGTGCGGCTTTGCCGCCATGACGGCGCATCGATTCCTTTCCGCCGATCGGAATGTACAACTGACGGAATTCGACAACGGTTGGCGCATCGTGGTCAATTTCTCCTCAACGCCTTATGAATGGCAGGGAACGCTTCTGGCCCCGAAAGGCTTTTTAGCGACAAACGGTCGCGACCGCGTCGGCAAACTCGTGCTCGGCGGCCAAGCCGTCGGCTTTGCCTTGCTCCAAGACCGCTTGTTTGTGAATCCTTACGGCAAACCGTTTGATCTGTACGGCGTGCAGACCAGCGGCGCCCTGCTGATCAAAAAAGAGGCAACCTTTCTGCATTTGGCCTTTATCGGCAGCCAGGGCGAGGTCATGCTGCAGCCCGCAAACCTGCCTTGGCCTATGGAAAGGGTACGGATTTTTACGCACGATCGGAAAACGGAAATTGTAACGGAAACAATCGGCGATCGGCTCAAAATCACCAAGCGGAAGCGGGTGCCGTTCTATCGGCTCGAAGGACTCTTTACCGGCATTTCTAAGGAGGATAAGCAGCAGAGGGCACTGCGTTTGGCCGCCTTTCCCAATCCGTTCAATGAAAGCTGCCGGATCCATATCTCTGCGCCCCCGGGGGAAAGGATTTCCTTGCGGCTCTACAATTTGTTGGGAGAGCAAGTTGCCGAGCTCTATTCGGCCGCGCCGGCGGACAATGAAATCGAAATAGCGCTGAAGGCCGATAATCTGACCGCCGGCGTCTATTTTTTAAAGCTCAACAGCGGTTCTGTATCGCTGATACAAAAACTGCTGCTGTTGAAATAAGCTCCCCCCTCGCATTCGTCGCATTTTTCTTTTCAAGCCAAGGGAACAACGCTCGATTATGATCCGTCGGCATCTTTAGATTTGTTCGTAATTAATTGCCGCGAATCGCATGCGGCTGCGGCGCGGAACGACGGTAAGGCCGGCCGGTTCCTGCAGGGCCCAACTCGACTGGCCGAAGCCGGCGAACAGCGCTGCCCGCTCTATCGATCCCGAGTCAAGCTGTTCGCTCACCTGCTTCATGCGTCACCTATTTTTCGCGAAACACCAGAGTGCTCACCGAGCCGCTCGGCAGATCCGCCTGCGCCATTTTCTTCCCCAACCGCACCGTCACCCTCTTGACATTAAAGCTGTCGTTCATCATGACCACGACGATCGAGCCGTCGGGATTGCGAAAAGCAAGGGCGTCGTCCGCATAGCCGATCGCCTTGACGCGAACAGCTCCCGGATCGATGAAGCGGCTGAAATGCTTCATGACATAGAATTCGAAATTGTACCGCGCTTGGCGACGGTAGCGATCCACGGTGATCATCGAGTTCTGTTTCCATCCCCACGTGCTCATGCCGGACTCGTCGAGCACCATGTTCCAGTAAATGTACGAGTTGACGCCGCCTTCAAAGTACTTTTTCATCAAACTAAAGGTGTACAATCCCGCCTTGACGTCGTTCGAGCCGTCGCCGCACTCGTTCTCGCTCTGCATAAGCTTTTTCTCGGGGTATTTGCGCCGGGTATCGGCCACGGCGTGTTTGCCGTCCCATTGGTAGCTGACGCCGGTGACCCGCGCTCGACAAACCGGATCGGCGAACATTACGTCGGCGTACTTGCGGATGTCGCCGTGATTGATCGTTCCCAGCCACAGCTCGATGTCGATACCATCGGCATCCAGACGCGGAATAAGGTAATCGCGGTAAAACTCGGTCAGTTCCTCACCGCTCCACAGGCACGAGGGAAAGATTTGGCAGGCATCGACTTCATTCTGCACGTGCAGTTGGACAAGGTTGATGCCTTCGCTGCGGTAAGCCTGGATGAATTTGGAAAAATAGAGCGCATAAGCCCGCAGCACCTGAGGTTCCCAACGCAGGCGGGAGGTCTCCTGTTCTCCTTGACAGGCGTAGAAGCGATTGATTTTCATCCACTGCGGCGGCGACCAGGGCGAAGCAAAGAGCTTGAGGTCGGGCTGGAACTCCATCGCGGCTTTGATGTACGGGATGAGATAGCGATGCTCGCGTTCCATGGAAAAGTGCTGCATATCATAATCTTCCGGTATTTCGGCAAGCGAGTAATAATCGAACGAATAGTCGTTGGCGCCGACCGGCATGCGGCATAGGGTAAAGCGGCAACCGTCGTACGGATCGAAAAGGTCGCGCAACACTTGACGGCGGTCCGACTCGGATAAATAGGACAGCGCATCCCAGCCGCGCTCGTTGAAGCAGCCGCCGAAACCGTCTATGGTTTGAAAGGCGATATCGGGATCAATGACCAAAAGTCGGTAATCGGTGCCGTCAAAGGTCTGCAGTTTGACCGGCGATTCGACCCATGACGCCGAACCGGTAGAAAAGATCCAGCGGGCGACCTGCGCCTGCAGAGTCGTCAACCCTAAACAGGTCAGCAGTACGATGACTTTCATGATCTTCCTCCGAAAAATGGCAAACGATTATTTCTGATAAATCAGCTTAATGTGATGAACCTGACGTTCAGCCGCCGTCTGTGCCGACAGCCGCAGCCAATAGATGCCGCTGGGCAATGATGAATCTTCGGCAGGAGTCCATGAAACCGCACAACCGCCGGCGTCGAAGCGCTGCTCGGCGATCTGCGCGACCTGCCGTCCCAGCAGATTATAAACCTTCAGCTCGATCTGCGCCGGCTCGTTCAAATACCACTCAATGCGCGCCGAACCGTTGCAGGGATTGGGGTATAGTGCAGTCCTTTCTATTACCGGTTTTAAAATACCGTAGGCTGAATTCTTGACTCGCGCAGGATCGACTTGAAAGGTAACGTTGCTGACAAAAGCATTAATCTTTACGACGGCGGGATCGGCTTGTTCGATCCACTGGCCGGCAATGTTGAAATTTCTAAACTGCACGTCGCTGATGCGATGATCGGCATCGTACCCGCTGATTTTAGAAGCGAGTTTCGGCTTTTCGTAACAACGAACATTTTCGAACCGAACATCATGCAGTTGACCGCGCTGTTCGCCTCGCCACTTAAAGATTTCCAAATTGAACAGCCGCGGTGCGTCTTCGATGCGGATGTTGCGAAAGAGCACATCGCTCACCTCGGCACGCTCGCCGATGACAATGCCGAGCGCAGCCTCCGGCGCCTCATTACCCCAGAGTCGCGCGTGGATGACGTCGCAGTCCTCGATGACGATATCCCTAAAGGATTCGGCTCCGGTCTCGGTGCCGATGCGTACCGCATAGCCCCAATCGCCGTTGAAAAATACGCTGCGGCGAACGGTCACATTATCGACCGGCTGCTCCGAGGCAATGCCGAAATCGGTATAGGCTTTGATCGAGATGCAGTCGTCCTTGGTGCGGTAAAAGCAGTCTTCGATAAGCACGTTCTGCGAGCAGTTGATGTCGGTGCCGTCGTCGACGTCCGAGTCGCTAATGACCTTGTAATTGCGTATCGTCACGCCGTTACAGTTGTTGATGACGTTCGACCATTCCGGGACCCATTTGACGGTGATGACGCCTTCGATCAGCAAATTATCGGCGCGCCGCCACCAATATTTTCCGACGTTTCCGGACGGCCCGCTGTCGAGCACGCCGCGACCGCAAACCCGTATGTTTTTGCCGCTACCGCTGATTATGGTGTTGTAAAGTATGGCGCCGCCGGCCAAATAGAGCGTTTCGCCCGCCTTGAGTTCGATTTTCTCCCCCTTTAGATCATGAAAGCCGGGGCCGAAATACTTGACGCCCTTTTGACCTTCGACCGGAGGGTTGATTTCCAACGGATTGGCGAACAAGAACAGCGCCCAGCTCGGCTGACCGTTGATCTCGATCGACAGATTCTTCGGTTCCTTGAGAGAAAATCTGATCAAATTGCCGGAAACCTCCGGGCGAACACCGCTGCTTTTCGGCCGAATATCTACTGCACGAACCGCCCAGCGCGGTTTGATTTCTATCAAAACCGAATCCGAAAAGGAAAAATAGGCAAAGGCGGAGGCCGGCGATTTATAAACAAAAACTTCTTGGCCGTTCACCCACAGCTGAAAATCAGCTGATTTCTGCGCCTGCGGCGGGGCGGGATAAATGATTACCTCACTCTGCAGTCTAGCCGCCAGTAACAAACTGAAAGATAACATAAGAAAATAAAAATGTTTCATACAAGCGCCTTTTAGTGCTTGATGTTAACACCTATTTTTCGGAAAAGACGTCCAAACTCCATTGATTTGCCCATTTTATCTCGATGCGGTCATCTTTGCCAAAGCGGATCGGCAACCAAATATAGCGGCCGTCGATCGCGTTTTTCGGATTCCAGCGGTCGGCCATAAATATAAAAGCTCCCGCTATCCCATGCACCGGCAAAACAAAGGTGCTCTGCGCATGAAAAGTCAATTCGGCGCCCGGACCAACACAGGGATTGCCGAGTTCCCGCCAGGGTCCCCAAATCGATTCCGCAACCGCCGAGCGCGCGGCGTTGGGTTCCCAACCGGTGCAGGCGGAACCGATGAAATAGTACTTGCCGTTGTACTTGAAAATCGCCGGCGCCTCTGTAAAGCGGCCGACGAAAACCCTAACATATTCTCCCGAATAGGAGAGATAATCGTCCGTCAGTTTTGAAATGTGCAGAGTACTGTTTTCCTCGGAAGCGTAGATATGATAAGCCGCACCGTCGTCATCAACAAACAGCGTCTGGTCGCGCGCCATCTGGCCGCCGGCGAAATCGCGGGCGTAGAGGCGCAGCTCGTCGGCCGGGAGCGGCAGGCTGCCGCCGCTGTATTCATATTCCGCCGCCCGCGGATTCGGCAGTCGTTCAGATTCTGTGACATTTTTAGGCCAAAAACCGGCATTAGGACGAAAGCTTTTGATGAATACATAAGGTCCGGTCGGTTGTTTGGCCACAGCCACGCCGCTGCGCGCCGTCTTATAGCCCATGTCTCTGAGCTCGAGGTGAAACCACATGACGAACTTGTCGGTTTTGGCGTTATAAATCACCTTCGGCCGTTCCAGGATGCAACCGGCAGCAAGATCGTGCGTCGAGTCATCTTTGACCACCGACAAGACAATGCCTTCATCCCGCCAGTTATAAAGATCCGTGGAAGAATAACAATGCACACCGACCCAAGCTTGATTGCCCGCTTCGCCGGCGATCTTGTGTTCGCCGAACCAATAATAGACACCGTCGTGGTACAGAATGCCGCCGCCGTGCGCGTTGATGTGAAAGCCGCGGTCGTCAAGCCATAGTTCGCCGGGATAAAAAGCACGATAATGCATCCCGTCCGCATGAGCGGCCGGTGAAGCAACGATAAAAACTAGGCTGAAAAGGGTTATTGAGCCTACCATCAGAGTTCCTTTATTGAGAGAAATATTTGTTCAGAACGGATTGTCCAGTTATTTTTTCTACTTTTTTCTCCGAATACCGAACGCCAAATCCTGCTCCACCTTCATGGGAGTCAGCGAAATCTTGCCGCCCGATGAACGAACGATCTCTTCCGCCAAGATCTTTCCGCTTGCCGGATCGAGCCATTGCACATGATATTCGCCCGCCGGCAGATCGATTTGCAGGGCTGCAGCAATCGTCTGAGCAGTCTCGGGGAAAAACGGCTTGAGGTCGCCGCTGAAAAAGATGCTGTCGACTCCGGCGCTTTGTCGAAAGTTCTTTAATTCCGTATCGTCAAAGTAATCAACCCTTAGGCCGGGAGCGCCGTCCGCTTGGCGGAAACAGCGTGCGGGGATGGCCACTTTTTCTATCCCTCTCCCCCAGCGGATGGAAGCGGCGGCGCCGCCGACGCCTTGATAATACTCCATGACGAAATCGACCGGTTTGCCGGTCTGAAGATGAATGCGGCCGCTGTTTTCCAGCGGCGCGTGGCCGGTCCAGTCGTCGATCAGCAGTCTGCCGTCCACCCATAGGCGCACACCGTCGTCGGTCGTGGTATAAAAAACGATTTCCCCGCTCCACTCCGGAATCAGCTTGCCCGACCAGCGCAGCGAGAGGTTTTGCGCCTGTTCGCCCTTCCGGTAAAGATAACCGATATATGCTACCCCTTCCTGCCCTAAAAGTCTGCCGTTCAGGCCGTCGGGCACGCCTGCAAGCTTGTCCTGCAAAGGCGTCATTTTGATGAAATCAAAGCTTTCGATAAACTCACGCATGATTTTGAGCTGGGAACGCAGCGAGCGTCCTCCGCCCCCAGACTGCGTATTGGGAAATGCGAAGGTCCCGTCTTCAAAACCGACGGCATAGGAATAATCCAGATGGTTGTAAATTGCCCCGCCGGAAACGATAAAATTCCATCCTTCTTTGCGGTAAGGATCGTCGTGAACGCCGGCGAAACCGGTCTCATCATCCCCCAGCGGCTTGTTGAGATGATAGTTCAAATCGACGGCGGCGCTGACGGCATAGTGAAAATTGAAAATGTCGACATTGGGGTCGGGATTCTCGATCTTGGCGCTGTTGTTGGCTATGTTGCGGGCAATCAGATGCTTTTTCGGCAGCGCTGCCTCGGCTTCACGGATGATCCGGCTGATGTAACGCTGAAATTCATCGGTTACGTTGACGAAATAGGGCTCGTTGCAGATCTCGTAATACAGGTTGTCAAAGTCGTTCAGCTCCTGCACCACCTTGCGCACCAGCGCTTCCTGCACACGCGTCAAATCGGCGTGCATGAGCGTATAGACCTGATCGCGCGGACAATCGCCGACGCCGTTAACGTTGTTGCGGACATTCATCGGCGACAGATCCCACATCGTCTCTTCGTACATGGGACAAAAGAAAACATATTCGACAACGATACCGCGTTTATCCGCTTCGGCAACGAAAGATTTGAGCCGTGAAAAATAGGCGTCATCCCATTTCGTGAGGTCGAATTTATTGCCGCCGTTGGCATAACCGGGTTGATCGCTGCGCGCCCAGGGGCAAATCAGTTTGCCCTCGGCAGGAGCCAAGGTATTGCGGGTAATGTTAAAGGCCGACGGCGGTTCACAATAGACACCGCTGAAGGTGCGCGTCAAATTTTGTCCGCTGCGCTGCACCTCATCGAGGTATTTGACATAATCGAACTCGGAATTGAGGACGGCGC
>JAPDQV010000048.1:17833-22521 GCA_034505495.1 candidate division KSB1 bacterium
GTCGAGCCGATCAAAAGCGTCGGTTTGCCGCGAAAGAGCAAATAGTGCGGATTGCCAGGATGAATTTGCAGAATGCCGTGCTGACCGTTGTGTGAGCAACCGATCATTAATAATAGCGAAAAAAGAAGCATCGTAATAGGTCTCATAAAGCCTCCGGCTCTTTCGAACAGCCTTTGAGAGATAAAAGCAACCGTGTCACCCAACCACTTTTTTTCTATCTGAAACAAAATTAGACATTTTTTGCGTCATTTACAATTGAAACACGGCATGATTTTTAGGGTAGAATGCGTCTGAGCCGTTAACAATTTTGGGGTTGACATTAAACGGGAAAAGCAGTATCTATAAGCTGCTCTTGAACGATCGTCCACCCGACAAGCCGAGGAAGGCTTTAATGATCACATCGGAACAGCAGAAGCGTTTGTTCTCCGCCAATGAGGTCGTCCATCAAATTCTCAAGGATGCCGAGTCCGTGCAAGTAGCCCGCAACTTTTTAATGGCCTATATCGAAGAGTTGTCGCGGTTTCTGCATCAATCGGCGCTAAAAATAAAGGGTCTGGAATATGATGTCCAACTATCCTGCCTCAATGTCTTCCGCACTCTTATTTCAGTCCGCAGCGAGCGCCTTACGCGTTACAGCCTACTTAAGCAGCTCTGGCTTTTAGCCAACGAGCGTTATGACAAGATCTCTCCGCAAATGAATCAAGCATTTATCGAGGAGATGCATCATCTGTTTTTGGGCATGCGGGGACAAAGCGGCATATACCGACACACCGAGCCGCCGCGTTTTCTCGGCTTGGCCAAACGCGAAGCGGCGTTGGTACGCTCTGAAGAGTTGGACGTTATGGCGGCAGCGGCCGATTCCTTTCTCAAACGGTATCCCTGCGGCCTCGACCCTGAGGTCATCGAGCGGCGGGATGAAAATCGACGACGCATAATGCGGCGATTGCAGGCGAACGAAAACGATTGGGACGACTATCGTTGGCACATGCGGAACGTCATCCGGACGAGCGGTCAACTCGCCCAATTGGTTGAGCTGACCGATGAGGAACGGCAGGCGATCGATTTTGCCCGTGAAAGCCGTATCCCGTTCGGCATTACGCCCTATTATGTTTCGCTGATGGACTATGAGCATCATCGCCGTAACGACCATGCGATACGGGCCCAAGTAATTCCGCCTCTCTTCTATGTGAAAACTATGGCGGAAAAACGCCAAAATGGATGCGAAGAGCTGGATTTTATGCGCGAGCAGGACACCTCGCCTGTCAATTTGGTTACGCGGCGTTATCCGAATATTGCCATTTTCAAACCCTTCAACACATGCAGTCAAATCTGCGTCTATTGTCAACGCAATTGGGAAATCGAGGATGTGCTGATGCCCACGGCGATGGCGTCAAAGGCAAATATCATAGCTGCATTAGAGTGGCTGCGCGCGCATCCGGCGATCAACGAAATCCTGATTACCGGCGGCGACCCGTTGGTGATGAGCGACGAACGGCTGCAATTCCTGCTCGCTGCAGTGGCCGATATTCCGCATGTCGAGCGTATTCGCATCGGCACTCGCACTCCGGTGGTTTTGCCTCAGCGCATCACGGATGAGCTCATGGATATCATTGCGACGTATCACGTTCCCGGTCGTCGCGAAGTGGCGCTCGTGACTCATTTCGAGCATCCTTATGAAATAACACCGGAGGCAATGGCGGCGGTACAGCAGTTCCGCCGCCGCGGCCTATCGGTTTACAATCAAGCGGTCTTTACCATCGAAAACAGCCGCAAATTCGAATTGACGGCACTGCGCAAGTGGTTGCGGCTTATCGGTGTGGACAGCTATTACACTTTTAATACCAAAGGCAAAGAGGAAACCCGAAACTACCGAGTGCCCATGGCACGTTTGCAGCAGGAAGTCAAAGAAGAGGCACGGTTGATGCCCGGCTTGGTGCGCACAGACGAACCGGTTTATAATGTGCCGCGCTTGGGCAAAAACTATCTGCGCGCCGTTCAGCATCATACCCTTCTGACCATTTTGCCGAACGGCAGCCGGGTCTATGAATTCCATCCCTGGGAAAAAAATCTCGCACTTGTAGATACTTATATCGACGTCGACGTTCCAATCTATGACTATTTGAAAGAACTTGAACGTCGCGGCGAAAATCCAGATGATTACCGAACTATTTGGTACTACTTTTAAACTAATCGCTTTTGGGCGTCGAGTTGAAAAAAAACCCCTTGCCGAACGGTTCCCGTCCAGGCGCCGCGCAAAGCAAACCTGTTCGTAACGTATAGGTATTGTTTGCAGCCCCGACTGGGGCTAGGCGGCTTCAAGCGAAAGGCAATGTCGAATAATAAAATATTTTTTACTCCCAGATGCAATAACTTATTTGCTTGTCGTCGGCCTTGACCAAAGTCGTCATATTTTTGTTGCGGATCGCAGACCATCGATCGGCTCATGCTGGGCCTTCTATCCTTTTACCTATGATGCGTCGGCTGCCAAGCGACGGTTTAGATTTTGTCTTCTTTTGATGTTTGTCCATTTACGGAAGGTTACTATGCAGCGCTCGACTTTACAAAAAGAGCAAACAAGATGGTGGCCGACTATGAAGCACCTCAACACATTGGCCATGATCTATGCGCTGGTCGTCGGCATGGTGCTGCTGAGTTGGATGGTGCCCAGCGGCGAATATGCGCGGGTTACGGAAAACGGCCGCACGATGGTCGTGCCCGACTCTTACCGACGAGTGTCCTCCGAGCCGCCGGGACTCGATGCGGCGCTGACGGCGCCGGTCAAAGGTTTTGTCAAGGCGGCGGAAATCATCGTTTTTCTGTTCATCGTCGGCGGGGCCTTTAGTGTCCTGCAAAGCACCGGCGCCGTCGAGGCGGGAGTGCGGCGGCTGGCCGGATTCTTGGCGCAGCGACCGAATCGTCGTCGCCTTTTTATTCCTGTTTTCATGGTTCTCTTTTCTGCCGGCGGAACGATTTTCGGCATGTGCGAGGAGACCCTGCCGTTTGTGCTGATCTTTGTTCCCCTGTCGCTTTCGTTGGGTTACGACACGATCGTCGGTACGGCGATCCCCTTTCTGGGCGCGGCGGCAGGATTTGCCGCAGCGGTCATCAACCCCTTTACGGTCGGCATCGCCTCGAGTATTGCCGAGCTGCCGCTTGCTGCCGGCATGGGGTACCGACTCTTCGTATGGATCATTAGCACCCTGTTTACCATCCTTTTCGTCATGCGCTATGCCGCCAAGATCGAAAAGAATCCGGCGGCCAGTCCGACCTTTGCACTGGACGAGCAAAAGCGGCGCACAGGGCTGCAGGCAGAGTTCGATGCGGCACCGTTGACGCCGCGCCTGCGCGGGGTGCTGATCGCGGTGGGACTCGCTTTCCCAATCCTGATCTACGGCGTTTTGGCGCACCACTGGTTCATCATCGAAATGGCGGGCTTTTTTCTCGGCTTGGCGATGGTTGCGGCGTTCATTGCCGGACTGTCGATCGACGATTTTACCGATTCCTTCAAAGCCGGAGCCAAAGAGATGGTCGGCGTTGCCTTGATCATCGCCTGTGCGCGGGCGCTTTTGGTCGTCGCCGAGGAGGCCAAAATCTTGGACACTTTTCTCCACGCTGCGAGCTTTTTCATCGCCAAGCTTCCGCCCGTCTTTGCCGCGCAAGCCATGTTCGTTGCGCAGGCGGTCATCAACTTTTTTGTGCATTCGGGTTCAGGACAAGCTATGCTGACCATGCCGGTGATGACGCCGCTCGCCGACGTCATCGGCATCAGCCGCGAAAGCGCCGTGCTCGCTTTTGTTTTTGCCGAAGGCTGGATCAATCCGGTGCTGCCGACTTCGGGCGTGACCATGGGCGTGCTGGGATTGGCGGGCATTCCCTGGTCCAAATGGGCAAAATGGATGCTCCCCCTGCAGATCTTTTTCTTTATCGTCGCTTTGCTGCTCTTGATCCCGCCGGTGCTTCTATTCGGCCGCTAAGGAGGCGTGCTTATTTAGAGCGCTCCTTGTCGCAAGCCGTCGATCGTCGACGGCCTCCCCCATTAACGGCGCGGTTCGTAGACCACGGCATAATCATCCGATTCGGCGACCTCTACGCTGAGCACGTCGATCGGCGCGCGGGCAGAAAGCGTTTCATAAAAGTACTTGGCCAGGTTTTCGCTGGTCGGATTCAGTTTGTCGAACGGCGGGACCTCATTGATGAACCGGTGGTCGAGCGTTGCGACGCACTCGTCCACTGCCTTTTTCAGAGCCACTAAATCGACGACCATGCCGTTTTCATCCGGTTGTTGAGCGGCAAAGGTCACACTGACCCGCCAGTTGTGGCCGTGAATGTCGGCGCAGACGCCGTTATAGCCGCGCAAAGCATGTGCTGCCGAAAAGCCGCTGTGAATGATCAGTTTAAACATGATTGTCGTTTTCCAAATCTTAAAGCCGGCGCGTTCTGCTGCGGAAGCTGCGTTCGGCAGGTGCGGCGCCCTCCCGCGGCTTTTTATTAAAACCTCAGATGTAAGTTAATTTAGCGTTGTTTAAAGTTATCGGGATTTCCTAACTTGCTACAGTTGCATAACTAATCCATTAAGGAGGAAATCCCATGGTCATTCACAAGAGAACCAAGCTGACGCCTTTGCAGAGAGAGGCTCTTTACAAAGACCGATATGAAAATCACATGAGAATTTGTGATCTTATGCGCAA
>JAPDQV010000049.1 GCA_034505495.1 candidate division KSB1 bacterium
TGCGGCGATTGGCCGAGGAACCGCTTCCCGCTCCTTGGTATGGTTACGTCCGCTTTTCAGAAGAGCTGGCGGATCAGGAGTTTGTCCATCGCCTTCGTGATAACGGCTGCGTCATGCTCCAACTCGGACTGGAGTCAGGCGATCAGGCCGTGCTGGACGCCATGGAAAAGGGCATCGATCTGCGCACTGCCGGCGCCGCGCTGCGTTGTCTCAAAAAAGCGGGCATCGGCGCCTATGTTTATCTACTTTTCGGCACCCCCTGGGAGAACCAGGAATCGGCGCGGAAAACTCTTCAATTTGTTGTCGAGCATGCTGATAGCATTTGTGGACTCAATGCGGCGATTTTCAACATGCCTAGTCACAGCGCCGCTGCCGGCGACTATGCTGTGCGTTCTTTCTCCGAAGGCGATCTTTCGCTGTACACCGACTTTGAACATCCGCGCGGTTGGAACCGATCGGCAGTCCGTCGGTTCCTGCAGTATGAATTTCGCTCCCACCCGGCCGTTCGGCGCATCGTGAACGCAGTTCCCCCTGCTTTTACTTCGAACCATGCGCCGTTTTTTCATCCTTCCTTCCATAAAGTGAGGAGCCATGCGCATTCCACTGCTTTATGACAAAACAACCATCGAGATTAATGTGCCGGATGATGCAACGGTACTGCGCACGACCTATCCGCCGCCCTCGGCTACAGCTGCCGAGCTTGTGCTGCAGGCCTGCAAGCGGCCTATTGCAGGGCCGACGTTGTCGGAAGCTCTTTCCCGACGCAGAAAAGGTGAGGTCGTCATTGTGGTCTCGGACGTTACCCGCCCGATCCCCTATTCATCCTTTCTGCCGCAGCTTCTCAACCGTCTGCATGAAGAAGGAGCTTCTAAGGAAGAAATCTGCCTTCTCATCGCGACGGGCATGCATCGTCCCAGCACATCCGAGGAACGATCGGCAATGTTCGGTGAGGATATTGCAGGCAACTATCGCATTCTCGATCACGATGCGTCGGCGGATGATCTGGTGCAGCTGCCGGCCAAGAGCCGCTCGGGCGCTTCCATCCGACTCAACCGCCGTTTCGTGCAGGCGGGATTTCGCTTGATCACCGGTTTAGTCGAACCGCACTACATGGCCGGTTTTTCCGGCGGCCGCAAAGCAGTATGCCCAGGGCTGGCCTCGTTGGAAACGCTGCAGCGCTTTCACGGCTATGCGATGCTCGCCGACCCGCACAGCACGGCTGCCCGACTCGACGACAATCCCTGTCATCTCGAAGCTCTGTCGGTCGCGCAGGCGGCAGGCGTCGATTTTTCCATCAATGTCGTACTCAACGAAGCACGCCGGGTTGTCGCCGCTTTTGCCGGCGAACTCGATGCCGCTCATCGTCAAGCCTGCCGCTTCGTCGAAGCTCACGCCGCGCCGAAGGTAAAAGAACACGATGTTGTGGTCACCTGCAGCGCCGGTTATCCGCTCGATACCACCTTTTATCAGTGCACCAAGAGTTTTGTCTGCGCCCTGCCGGCCGTCAAGCCGCAAGGCGTCGTTCTTACCGTCGGCGGCTGCCGCGAAGGCATCGGCAGCCGTGAATATCAGGAAATCCTTTTCCGCTACGCCGACGACTGGCGGCAGTTTTTGTCCGATATTGCCGCGACCGATCGAGTGATCAAAGACCAATGGCAGCACCAGATGCACACGCGCGCCTTGGCTAAAATCGGCCGCGAAAACATCCTGTTCTTCACCGATGCACTGCCGCAGGAGGTCCTCGAAAAGCTTTCCGTTAATGGGCGTGCGGTGACGAGCGTCGCCGCAGCCTTGCAGGCCGAGATCGACCGCCTGGCGGCTGAGAAACGGTCGTTCTGCGTCATTCCCGAGGGGCCGTATTGTACCCCTGTACCGGCCGCTTGAGAGGATAGAGCCAAATGGGCAGCATACGCAAAAAGCCGCTGATCCTATCGCCTGCAGGATCCTGGGAGAGCCTGCGGGCTGCCGTACAGGCCGGCGCCGATGCCGTCTATTTCGGCGTCGGCAGGCTGAACATGCGCGCCCGAGCGGCAAAATCCTTTGCCGTGCAGGATCTGCCTGCCGTTGCGGATTATTGCCGGCGCAACAACGCGCAAAGCTGCCTGGTGCTCAATGTCATTCTTTACGATGAAGAGATGGAGGAGGTGAGGCGGATTTGTCGGACAGCCAAAGAGGCGGGCATTTCGGCCGTCATTGCCACGGACATTGCCGCCGTCACTGCAGCCCGTGAACTCGATCTTTCCGTGCACCTGTCGACTCAGGCGAATATTTCCAACTTGACTGCGGTTAAATTCTTTGCGCAATACGCGGACGTCATGGTTTTGGCGCGCGAGTTGACGCTCGAGCAGATTCGGCGAATCATTGCTGAAATCGAACGGCAGGAAATACGAGGACCGCGCGGCGACCTGGTCGCCGTGGAGTTGTTTGTACACGGCGCCATGTGCATTTCGGTCTCCGGCTTGTGCGGTATGAGTTTGGCAACCAGCGGTCATTCCGCCAATCGCGGCGAATGCCTGCAGCCTTGTCGACGCAGCTATCGTGTCGTCGATGAGGATAACGGCCGCGAGCTGGTTATTAGCAACCGCTACGTCATGTCGCCCGGCGACCTATGCATGATCGGCGACCTGGACAAGCTGATCGATGCGGGCGTGCGCATTTTTAAAATCGAAGGCCGAGGCCGGTCCGCGGAATATGTCTATCATGCCACGCGCGCCTATCGCGAGGCCGTCGACGCTGTGATCGCCGGAACCTATACAGCGGACAAGATCGCAGCATGGACAGCCGAACTGGCTTCCGTTTACAACCGCGGCTTTTGGCACGGCGGCTATTATTTGGGACGCGAAGAAGGCAGGTGGTCAGGCCGATACGGCTCTGCGGCTACGGAACAAAAAGTCTATTTGGGTTATGTGGTCAACTATTTTGCCAAGCCGAAGGTCGGGCAGTTCGCCATCGAAAACGGTGAGCTGAAATTGGGTGACAAAATCGCCGTCATCGGGCCGACGACGGGATACCAGGAGCGCATTGTTCGCGAGTTATATGTGAACGAGCGGCCGGCCGAGCGCGCCGAAAAAGGAGACGATGTCACGCTGCCGTTTGACGTCAAGCTGCGGCGGAACGACAAGCTGTATGCACTCAGACCACGAACGGATTGGCAGTCTGAACCAATAAAATAGGGTGAAACACATGAGCAGGTTAAACATCATTCGGCGTAAAAGCTTTATTGGTCTCTTGATTCTTCCCCTGCTCTTTTCCTGCACCCGCGATTTTTCGCCTACGGCGGAATCGCAATTGGTGTATCGCGTTTCCTTAGCCGTCGACGATCCACAGGGCAAACGAAAAAGCAGCTATGAACTTGTCGCTCACCACAGTCGGTATGATTTTCTTCTTGAATGCGCCTTTGACCGTCCCTGCTGGAAGGAAGTCGCCGACGCAAAGGACCTGCCGCTGAATGAAGCTTGGCAAAAACTGACGACGTGGGAATTCGATCGTTACGATTATGACTTGATTGTGCTTGCGGTGCCGGACCCTTCGCATTTCGTCCGCCTACTCGGCAATACCTGGAAGGATGGTAAACGTCTCCTCGAATTCGGAGTTTATCGCAACGAGAATGCAGGGGCGGTGCCGATGGTGGTTGTCGCGGAGAATTTTCTTTTTCGGTATTAGAATCAACGGAGCGAAAGGAAAGAGATCGACTATGAAAATGGTTAGGCGTTGGTTGGCTCTGAGTTTGATTTGCCTCTCGATGGCCGGATGCGGTAAAAAATCGCCGATTCCGGTGGAAAAATTCGGCAAGCTGCCGGACGGCCGGGCGGTTAAAGTCTATACTCTTAAAAATGCCAACGGCATGACGGCCAAGGTGATGAACTATGGCGCGACGCTCATTTCGCTAAAGGTCGCCGACAACATGGGACAGTTTTCAGAAGTTACCCTCGGTTTTGATTCTTTGGCCGGTTACCTCCGTCATCCCCGTTTCGGCTCGATCGTCGGCCGTTACGGTAACCGCATTGCTAAAGGCAAGTTCTCCCTCAACGGCCAAGAGTACACTCTGGCAGTGAACAACGGCCCCAACCATCTGCACGGCGGAAAAGAAGGATTTGATAAGAAAATTTGGAAAGCCGAGCCGTTCATCGGCAAGGAAGGCGAAGCGGTCGCCTTTACCTATATCAGCGCCGACGGCGAAGAGGGTTATCCCGGCAGGTTAACGGTCAAGGTAACCTATACCGTGCGTGCCGACAATTGCCTCAAGATCGATTACGAGGCAACGACCACCAAACCGACGGTGCTCAACCTGACGAATCACACTTATTTCAATCTAAAGGACGCGGGAAAAAGCGACGTACTGGGTCATTTCATCAAGATCAACGCCTCGCGCTACACGCCGATCGACGAGACCAAGATTCCCACCGGCGAACTGGCGCCCGTCGAGGGGACGCCGTTCGACTTTCGCAGGCCGCAGGCCATCGGCACGCATATTCATGACGATCATCCCCAGATCAAATATGCGGGCGGCTATGATCACAACTGGGTTCTCGACGAAGCCAGCACCTTCAAGCATGTGGCCACGGTCTTTGAGCCGACCAGCGGCCGCGTCTTGAATGTGATTACGACCGAACCCGGCGTGCAGTTTTACACCGGCAATTTCATGAACGGGTTTGCGGGCAGGGACGGCGCCGTTTATCAACCGTTCCACGGCTTTTGCCTCGAAACGCAGCATTTTCCCGATTCGCCGAACCACGCCAACTTTCCTTCGACCGTCCTCAATCCTGAACAAGTTTTTCGGTCCTCTACGCTTTATAAATTTTCCGTCGCCGGCGTCTCCTTTGAAGTGCGCAACATCTTTTTCTAACCGGAGAAGTGCAAATGGACAAAGTCATACTGGCCATTGATGAAGGCACGACAGGCGTAACAACGCTGCTCATCGACCGCAGAGGAGAAATTGTCGGCCGCGGATACAGCGAGTTCCCGCAGATTTATCCGCGCCCGGGGTGGGTGGAACACGATGCGGAGGCAATCTGGCAGACCACGCTTCGGGTGATCACCCAAGCGCTGACGGACGGTCGCGTCGAACCGCATCGCATCGCCGGAATCGGCATCACCAACCAACGCGAGACGACGGTGATTTGGGACCGCAAAACAGGTAAGCCGATCTATAACGCCATCGTTTGGCAATGCCGTCGCACCGCGGATCAATGCGCCGAGCTGCGCGCTCGCGGCTTCGAAGCGCACATTCACGCCAAAACCGGGCTGGTCATTGATCCCTATTTTTCCGCTACGAAAATCGCCTGGATTCTCGACCACGTGCCGAACGCCCGCCCGCGCGCCGAGTCGGGCGAGCTGCTCTTCGGCACCATCGACACTTGGCTCCTTTGGAAGCTGACCGACGGAGCCGTACATGCAACGGATCATACCAACGCCTCGCGCACGCTGTTGTACAATATCCACAATAAACAGTGGGATGAAGAGCTGCTGCAAATCTTTCGCGTGCCGCGCGCGATGCTGCCGCGCATCGAAACGTCGAGCGGGGTTTTCGGCTTTACCTCGACCAACGGCGATTTTGGTCGCGAAATCCCCATCGCTGGAATTGCAGGCGACCAACAGGCGGCGCTCTACGGTCAAGGCTGTACGCGCGCCGGAACGATCAAGAATACCTACGGCACCGGCTGTTTTATCATGATGAACACCGGCGACAAATTGGTCGATTCGCGCAATGGACTCTTGACGACCATCGCCTGCGATGAGCTCGGTCGACCCAACTATGCCTTAGAAGGATCGGTCTTTATCGCCGGCGCGGCGATCCAGTGGCTGCGGGACGAGCTGAAGCTGATCGAAAAGGCATCCGACAGCGAAGCGGCGGCGCGCGCCGTTCCCGACACCAACGGCGTCTACTTGGTGCCCGCTTTCGTCGGATTGGGTGCTCCGCATTGGGACATGGAGGCGCGCGGCGTCATCGTCGGACTGACGCGCGGCGCCAAACGCGAGCACCTGATCCGCGCCGCACTGGAGGCGATCGCCTATCAGAGCTGTGACGTCATCGAGGCCATGCGCCAAGACGCCGACCTGCCGATCAACGAACTGCGCGTGGACGGCGGCGCAGCGCAAAACGATTTTCTCATGCAGTTTCAGGCCGATGTCCTCGACCTGCCGATTCGTCGCCCCCGACAGATCGAATCGACGGCATTGGGCGCCGCTTATTTGGCCGGACTCGCCGTCAAGTTTTGGGAAACCCCCGATCAGATCGAAGAACAAAGTCATGATGATCGCGTTTTTTCACCGGCCATGAGTCGCGAAAAGCGCGAGGCGCTGCTCGCCGGTTGGCGCCGCGCCGTTAAAACCTGTCGGTATCGTCCGGATTAACAGAGAGGAATTTGCCATGAAGATGCGTTTATTTGCCGTCTTTTTTGCCGCCGGAGCGGCCTTATCGATACCAATTTTCGGCCGCGAAGTGAGAATCGAGCATCAACGGGGATACCTGAGCGCCGAATTCATTTTCCCGCCCTACGGTCCTCCTACACCCATGTGTCATGCTGCTACGCTGGTGGAAACCCGCGAGGGCATCCTTGCCGCCTGGTACGGCGGCAGCGCAGAAGGGGCCGAGGATGTCGGCATCTGGTCGGCGCGTCTGACGGCTTCCGGATGGAGTGAACCGACTTTGATTGCCGAGGGCATCACCGAAAGCGGGCGCGTTGCCTGTTGGAATCCGGTGCTCTTTCAGCCCAGACAGGGACCGCTGCTGTTGTTCTACAAGATCGGCTCCTCGCCCAGCGACTGGCGCGCAGTGCTCAAGACATCAACCGACGAGGGTTTTACCTGGAGCGAAGCCGTACCGTTGCCGGAGGGTGTGTTGGGACCGATCAAGAATAAGCCGATGGAACTTGCGGACGGCACCCTCCTCTGCGGCTCCAGCCGCGAAAAAAACGGTTGGGAAGTGGTCATGCACTTGACTTCCGATCTCAAAAAGTGGCGCACGGTCGGCCCGCTGCCGAAACCGAAGAGTTGGCAGGTCATTCAACCCACGCTGCTGCGCTACAAGGACGGCAGCATTCATGCTCTATGCCGCAGTAAGCAGGGATTCATCGTCGATTCCTTTTCCAAAGACGGCGGCTTAACGTGGAGCTACATGGAGCGAACGAAATTCCCCAATCCCAACTCGGCCATCGACGGCATCGATCTCAAAGACGGTCGGCATCTTTTGGTCTACAATGCCGACAAGCAGCGTCGTACGCCTCTGGTTGTAGCCATCGGCAACAAGCGCGGCACTGCATGGAAAAAAGTACTTCGTCTGGAGGAAGCACCGGGCGAGTATTCCTATCCGGCCGTCATACAAACTCGCGACGGCCTGGTGCACATTCTCTACACCTGGAACCGCCAGAGCATCAAACATGTGGTGATCGATCCGAGCCGGCTTTAGGCTGAAAAAATTTGGTCAATAAAAAAGGCGCTTCATTTGAAGCGCCTTTTTTTATCAGCAGCGATTTACTTTTTTGCCTTCAGCAGCCGCACCATGATGATGCCGTCGGTTTTTCGCAAAGCTTCCAGGTCGGCCTCTTCGATGTCGGCGTCGATGTCGATGATATTGTAGGCATAATCGCCTTTATGCCGATTGATCATATTGGCGATGTTGATGTTCTTTTCGGCAAACAGCGCCGTCATTTTGCCCATCATCGTCGGTACGTTTCGGTTGATAATGATCACCCTCGCTTTGCTGGTAAAGGGCAGCTCGCAATCCGGGAAATTGACGCAGTTGCGGAGGTTGCCCATTTCGAGAAAGTCCTTCACCTGCTGTGCGGCCATAATGGCGCAATTTTCCTCCGATTCCGGCGTGGAGGCGCCGAGGTGCGGAATGGCGATCACGCCTTCCATCTGCAGCAGTTCCTCATCCGGAAAATCGGTCACATAGCAGGCGATAATGCCGTCGGCGATGGCCTGCTTCAGATCGCTGTTGTTGACCAAGCCGTTGCGTGCAAAGTTGAGCAGACGCGCACCCTTTTTCATGACCGCAAATTTATCTTTGTTGATCATGCCTTTGGTGTCGTTGGTCAACGGTACATGGATCGAGACATAATCGGAACGGGCCAGCAAGTCGTCCAAGGAAAGGGCTTTTTCGACGGCGCGCGACAGTCCCCAAGCGCGATCGACGGAAATAAAGGGATCATAACCGAGCACCCGCATGCCCAGCGCCACCGCATCGTTGGCTACCAGCACGCCGATGGCGCCCAAACCGATCACGCCGAGGGTTTTACCTTTGATTTCCGGACCTTCGAACTGCGCCTTGCCTTTTTCCACCAGATTGGGCACTTGATCGCCTTGTCCGATCAAGGTTTTTGCCCAATTGATGCCTTCCACCACTTTGCGGGAGGAGATCAGCATGCCGCAGATCACCAGCTCCTTGACGCCGTTGGCATTGGCGCCTGGAGTGTTAAAGACGACGATGCCGCGTTCGGTGCAGCGGTCGATGGGAATGTTGTTGACGCCCGCGCCGGCGCGCGCCACCGCCTTTAACGACGGCGGCAGCTCCATGTCCAACATGTTAAAGCTGCGCACAATGATGGCGTCGGGATTTGCAATTTCCGAAGAAATCTCATAGTCGGCGCGCGGCAGAACTTCCAGGCCCAGCGGAGAAATCTTGTTCAGCGTTTTGATCTTGAACATGGCGCGTCTCCCTATTGTTTTTTGTTGGCAAGTTCGAACTTTTTCATGAATTCGACGAGCTTTTTCACTCCCTCGACCGGCATGGCATTATAGATGCTGGCGCGCATACCGCCGACGGAGCGGTGCCCTTTCAGCGTCACCAAACCTTCGGCCGCCGCTTCTTTGATGAACTTTTCATCGAGCTCGTCGCTGCCGGTTAAAAAGGGCACATTCATAATCGAACGGTCTTTTTTGGCTACCGGCGACTTGAACAGGTCGGACTGATCGAGAAAATCGTAGAGAATCTTTGCCTTTTCTTCATTAATGGCCTGAATTGCGGGCACACCTCCCAGTCCTTTGAGCCATTCGAATACCAGCTTGGAAATATAGATGGCGTAGCAGGGCGGCGTGTTATAGAGCGAGGACTCTTCCGCCATGGGTTTCCAATCAAGCATGGTGGGGGTAATGTCGCGCGCCTTGCCGACCAAATCCTTGCGCACGATGACGATGGTGACGCCCGCCGGTCCAATGTTCTTTTGCGCACCGGCAAAGATGACGCCGAACTTGGTCACATCGACGACTTCGGAGAGAATGTTCGAAGACATGTCGGCCACCAACGGCACATTGCCCGTATCGGGGAGCTTGGTATAGCGTGTCCCCTCGATGGTATTGTTGGTGACGATGTAAAAATAATCGGCATTCGGGGTGAATTTCGCCGGATCCAAATCCGGAATGTAGCTGAAATTCTTGTCCTCGGAAGAGGCGACGATATTGGCTTTACCGTACTTTTTCACTTCGCTGATGGCCTTTTTCGACCAGGCGCCGGTATGCACATAGTCGGCTACTCCGCTTCCGTTCAGCAAGTTCAGCGGCACGGCGGCAAATTGGGTTGAAGCGCCGCCCTGAAGAAAGAGCACATAATAGGAGTCGGGAATGTTCATCAGCTCGCGGAGAAGAACCTCGGCTTCCTTATGAATGGCCTCATAAGTCTTGCCGCGATGGCTCATCTCCATGACCGACATGCCGGTTCCTTTGTAATCGAGCATTTCCTCGGCTGCTTTTTTTAGAACGGGCTCCGGCAGCATAGCCGGTCCGGCGGAAAAGTTGTACACCCTTGCCATAACGCACTCCTTTCGATGTGAGGTTAGAGTTTTGTATTCAAAGTAATTAAAGCCGACAACATGTTCAATTCATCGGTCAAGCAGAGATTGGTCAAAAAAACCTCGGGCCGCGCCGCCTTGATGACGGCGGGCGTCATGTTGAGCAGGCCGCGGACGCCTCCTTCCACGAGCAGGTCGGCGACCTTTTGCGCTGCCGCCGGCGGCACCGTAATCACCGCCAACTCGATTCGCAGCCTGCGTACGACTTCCGGGATTTGGTAGGCCGGAAACAACGGCACCGAGCTTTTCAGCGTCTCGATCTTGTTGATGTTCGAGTCGAATCCCGCCGCCATAATAAAAGCGCCCGGATGCCGCTGCGCATGATCCAGGATTGCCCGGCCCAAATCGCCCAAACCGACCACGCAGGCGGCCCGCCTGCGCGCCAAGCCGAGCTTTTCGCCGATTGCCTGCTTGAGACGCGCTACTTCGTACCCTGCGCCCCAATTGCCGACCTCGCCGATGTAGCTGATGTCTTTGCGCAGGTTGTGCGAATTCATCGACAGCCGCTCACCCAGCTGCGTTGAAGAGACCGTGACGCATCCCTCCGCCTGCAGTTCTTCGAGCAGACGATAGACCAAACACAATCGCGCCACCGCCGGCTTGGGAATCTCGAATTGTTCTATTTTTCTCTCTTCAGGCAATTTAAAACTGTAATTTTGCTCTTTTTTTCACAAATTAGGATGCTTTTGGTAAATATGCAAGCTTTTTTTTGCATTATCGCATTCATATTTAAAATTATTTCGTCATAATTGTTATATTTTTCACAACCCAAACCGAATAAAATGAATTGCTTTTACCGTCATAATCTGTTAAATTTATTAAAATAAAATGGAGGAATGATCATGAACAGATATCTGCTTGTCTTTTTGTTATTGTCTTCGATCATTCCGGCAGCAGAGTATAACATCCTTGATTTCGGCGCCGTAGGAGACGGCAAAACCATTAATACCGCAGTGGTCCAGCAGGCCATCGATGCCGCTTCGCTTGCCGGCGGCCGCGTCGTTATTCCACCCGGAGTTTTCGTTTCCGGTTCGCTGCAGTTAAAGAGTAACGTAGAGCTTTATTTGGAAGCCGGTGCTGTCTTGAAAGGCAGTAATAGAGTCGAGGACTATCAGCTGGAGGGCCGCAAACGCGGGTTGATTTTTGCCTACGAGGCGCGCAACATTACGCTCAGCGGCCAAGGAATTATCGACGGCAACGGGACCTGCTTTTTCGACCCGAATCGTCCGCATTGGGGACCGGATTTCGACCGCCAATACACCCGGCAAGGCGAAAAGTATATGGATTTTTCCGCGGGAATTGAGGACGGCCCGATCGCTTATGATGATCGACCCGGCATGCTCGTGGTCATTCTCCGCAGCGAGCAGGTAACGATCCGCGACCTCACCTTCCGCGACTCGCCTTCGTGGACTTTTCGCATCGGAGATTGCGACGGCGTGTTGGTGCACGGCATTTCCATTCTCAACAACCTTCTGATTCCGAACAGCGACGGCATTCACTGCACCACTTCCCGCAATGTGCGCATCAGCGACTGCGACATCCGCGCCGGCGACGACTGCATCATCGTCTCGGGATTCGGCAGCGAAATCGACGAGCACGGCGACGACAGCCGTTCGCTGCTCGATTATCCGCAGCGAACCATCGGCAACAAAACCGGATATGCAGAAAACGTTGTAGTGACCAACTGCACGCTGCAGTCGCGATCCGCAGGCGTCCGTGTAGGGTACGGGCAGAATCCTATCCGCAATTGCCTGTTCAGCAACTTGGTCATTTACGATTCAAACCGCGGCCTCGGCGTCTTTGCACGCGATGCCGGTTCGATCGAGAATATTCAATTTGAAAACATCGTCATCCGCACGCGGCTGCATACGGGACACTGGTGGGGGGCCGGAGAGCCGATTCACGTTTCCGCTATTGCTCAAAATAAGGAGATCCCCGTCGGCGCCGTTTCGAACATCCGTTTTCATAACATCATTGCCGAGAGTGAAGCAGGCATTGTGCTCTGGGGCACACCGCAGCAGCCGCTGCGCAACATCCAACTGGAAAATATAAATCTGACCATTGTCGCCGGCAGGCATACCTTGAGCTACGGCGGCAACATCGACCTGCGGCCGACGGCAGACCTCAAAGATGCCGTTTTTGCTCGTGATTTGCCCGGCCTTTTGGCGCAGGATATTATTGACGCCCGCTTTGCTAATATTCAGCTGAACTGGGGGGACGGCTTGCCGCCGTTTTTCACCCACGGCATCGAAGCGGTTCGAGTGAAAAAATTGCGGGTGGAGGACTTTGTCGGGTCGGCCGCTCCAAGCGCAAAAAAGGCCAAAGCGATTTACCTGCAGCATTGTCCGAAAGCGGAAATGGACTGACACTGCAGGTCGTATCGGCTTATCGAATGAGTGATGAAAATAAAGACCTTCCGATATGCAAAGGACAGCAAGCCCCAAAATACTTTTTTTTTCAACTAAAATAAGAAGCAAACGACCATGACAAAACGGGAAGAGTTTATCGCCAAAATGAAGGAAAAGCTGGACGAGTTTGACCAGGAAATCAGCCGCCTTGAATCCGAAGCGCAGAGTGCAAGTGCTGAGTTGAAGCAGAAATATCAAGCGCAAATTGCCGAGCTGCAAAGCAAAAAAGAAGAAGCGGCGAGCCGCTTGAAACAAATCCAGGAAGCCGGCGAGGAAGCCTGGGAATCGTTGCGTCAAGGTTTCGAAAGCGCCTGGGGAAGCTTGAAAAAAGTATTCAAGTAGGCCGAAATTTATTTCGGCCCAGATTCTTGGCGGGATAAATCCCGCCCTACGTACGCCGAAATTTATTTCGGCCCAAATTTGGCGGGATAAATCCCGCCCTATGTAGGCCGAAATTTATTTCGGCCCCAAACTAGCGGTATGAATCAAGTCTCTCATCGGCCGTAATTTATTTTGCTTATAATTCCAGGGGACGCAATAAATTCAATGCCATCCAATAACTGTTACATTTAATTAGATCAACCAAACTGCTTGTCAGCCCATGAAATCCTTTTACCACCGAAAACTCCCCCATTGGATTCCGGCAGGATCCCAATATTTCATAACATTTAGGCCGGTAAACTCGCTGCCGCTTAATATCCTTAAACAGTTACAGGTGGAGAAAGAGCATCGATGCCGAGAAATCATTAACAATTTCATTGGTCCTGCCAGGCAAAAAAAGCTGTAGGAGGCGCAAAAAATCTATTTCGCTCAATTCGACTCTTGGCTTGACCGCTGCCTGACCGATAGTCCAACTTGGCTTCGCAATGATGCAATTGCCGCCATTGTTGCCGAGAACATCCGCGCTTTTAGCGGCCTACGCTACGACCTGAAAGCTTTTTGCATCATGCCCAACCACATTCATCTGCTTATCGACACCTCTTTTTTTGCCGCCCTACCCGACCATCAAGGAAAAACAGTCGATTATCCCCTTACAGACACCTTGCGATTACTATAGGGGTGCACTTCTCGGCTCTGCAATCAAGCCCTTGCGCGCAGCGGCAAATTTTGGCAGCACGAAAGCTATGATCATCTGGCCCGTGATGGAGGAGAGTTAGAGCGAATCGTCTTTTATATCGCAGATAATCCGGTTAGGACAGGACTTTTCAAGCATTGGCAGGATTGGCGTTTTACTTATGTTGCTACTGATTTGTCTTTAGGATTATTGGAAACATAGTTTTATACCAAACAGCCATTTTTACTGAGTGGTTAAATTATTTTGCCGGGGAATGATTCCTGCTTTACGTAGGCCGAAATTTATTTCGGTCGAAATTTTCGGCGAGATAAATCTCGCCCTAAGTAGACCGAAATTTATTTCGGCACTAAATTTCGGCGAGATAAATCCCGCCCTATGTAGGCCGAAATTTATTTCGGCCACAAATTTTGACGAGATGAATCTCGCCCTACATACTCGCCCTACGTACGCCGAAATTTATTTCGGCTCGAAATTTTCGGCGAGATAAATCTCGCCCTACATACGCCGAAATTCACTTCGGCTCAATTCTCCGATTTTATAAAAAATATACATTAATTAACCTTTGCTTGCATTTAATATTTTTTTTACCTTTATACACATCAAATCATGTTAACGACTTCCAGTCTATTTAAAAAGAGGAGGAACAGATGGCCAAGTTGCAAAGGATTTTGCTTTTCTTGATGTTGCTGCCCTTTTTAATTCCCATCGATGCGGCAGCCGAAAAGATCGTCTTTGTTTCATCGGGACAATTTGCGCCTTGGGGACAGCCGTGGGATCAGGAATGGGTCGATCTGCTCACTCAGCAAGGGTACGAAGTGGAGCGCCAGGATGATACCATGAAAGGCGTTCCACTTAATGACGAACAAATAGACATTCTCGAGTCCGCCGATCTGATCATTGTCAGTCGCGCGCTGAGCAGCGGCGACTATAACGATCCGGCCGGATGGAACTCGATTTCAAAACCGTTGATCCTTTTCTCGGCCTATCTCTCCCGCGCCAGCCGCTGGCAGTGGCTCATGGATTCGAATTTGCTCGGCGACGGTAACAGCGGCGCCCCTCTTATGTACGTCGACAAACCCGACCATCCGCTGTTCGCCGGGGTAACGTTGGGTGAAAACAATCAGCTTGAATTTCTTGACGCGGAGGTCGGCAGCGGCCACACCTCGCTTTGCAATACCCCGGATGCCGGCAATGGAGAAGTCATTGCTTCAACAGCCGAATTCGGAACCCCCTGGATTATCTATTGGCCTGCGGGAGTTTTCTTTCACGACATGACCGATCAAACGGCCGGCGGCAAGCGACTCTTGCTGCAGTGCGCCACCCGCGAGAGCACCCTCTCGCCTCCCAATCCCGATCACGGTTGGGGCATGTTCAATTTGACTCCGGAGGGCACCAAGGTCTATTTGAACGCCGTCGCCTGGATGCTGGGCAAAGAGGTTCAAGTCGATCAAAAGCCGACTGCGCCGGCTGCTTTTGCACTGGCGCAGAACTATCCCAATCCCTTTAATCCGCAAACGACCGTCGAATTTACCTTGATGAGAACCGCCCGCATCAGCCTGCGCATATTTGATGTGAACGGCCGTGAAGTCGCCTGCCTAGCGGACGGCGAGTTTGCCGCCGGAACCCATCAGATCACGTGGAACGCAGGCAACCTGGAAAGCGGCGTCTATTTCTATAAACTTGAGACGCCCAATTTTCAAGCCGTCAAAAAAATGACGCTGCTCAAGTAAGCCCCCGTATTAAAGCAAAAAGGCCCTCTTTTGCAGGGCCTTTTTGCTTTGCCCATTTTCAGTCAACAGTCATTGTCCGCTTCAGGGTTATTACGCCCTTGAGCCGAATATCCTGCGATGAACTGCCGACATACACATCATAGCTGCCCTTTTCGGCAATCCACTGCGCTTTTTGCGGATCGTAAAAAGCAAAGGCGCGTTTGCCAAGAGTAAGCGTTACAATTTGACTTTCGCCGGGATTTAAAAGGACTTTGGCGAAGGCTTTTAGTTCCTTGCGCGGGCGCGGCACGCTGCTCTTTTGCGCACCAAGATACAGCTGTACAACCTCCTTTCCGGCCACTGAACCGCTGTTGCTTACTTTGACGCTGACAACCGCTGTACCGTCCTTTTGCGGCGAAATTTTGAGGTCAGAGTAATCGAACTGCGTATAGGAAAGTCCGTGTCCAAATGGAAACAAGACCGGTATGCTTTCCTTTTCATACCAGCGATAGCCGACAAAGATGCCTTCTGTATAGGTTACGACGCCTTTTTCGCCGGGATAGGCTTTCAGTGCGTGCGCCGGGGAATCGCTCAGCTTGTATGGAAAGGTAAAGCACAGCTTGCCTGAGGGATTGACGGCGCCGAACAGCACATCGGCGATCGCGGTTCCAGCCTCCATGCCGCTGTACCACGCCTGCACGATGGCCGGAACCCGATCCGCCCACGGCATGGCCACCGGAGAGCCGCTGATGTTGACCACGACGGTACGCGGATTGGCATTAACAATCGCCTGAACCAGGGAATCCTGACTGAACGGCAAAGTAATGTCGAAACGATCAGTGCCTTCAGCATCACCATGGTTATAATGGCTCAAGCCGGTAAAAACCAGTACAACATCAGCACTTCGGGCTGCAGAGACTGCCTTGCCGATCAAGTCTTCTCCGCCCTTTTCAGCGTAGCCCATGGAAAAAACAACATTGACCTTGCCTCCGACCGCCTTGAGCAAGCCTTCGAGCGGCGTGATCTCGTACAGCGCCTTGATCTCCGAACTTCCGCCGCCGGGCGCCTGCTTGCGCACCGCGTTCTCGCCGATGACGGCAATGTTTTTCAGATTTTCAGCTTTCAAAGGCAAAATGCCGTCATTTTTGAGCAGCACGATGGCCTCGCGGGCAATTTTCAAAGCCGACTGCGCATGCTGCGGATCGTTGAGGGCGCCTTTCTTTCGGTCCGCGTCGAAAAGTTTGGTCAAAAACATAACACGCAAATTGCGGCGCACTTTGTCGTCCACAACGCTCATCGGGATCTCGCCGCTCTCCAGCAAGGCTTTGAACGGATCTGCCAAATAATACTCGTTGTATCGCTTATTAGTACCCATTTCCAGATCAAGTCCGTTGAACGCCGCCTCGCGGGTGTCGTGCGTACCTCCCCAATCGGACATGACCAACCCCTGAAAACCCCATTCGCCCTTTAAAATGCGATTGAGCAGATAGTCGTTATGACAGCAGTGTTGGCCGCGCAGTTTATTATAAGCCCCCATCACCGTCAGCACACCGCCCTCCTTAACCGCCGCCTCGAAGGCGGGCAGGTAGATCTCGCGCAGCGCCCGCTCGTCCACCTCGACACTGATCCAGCCGCGCTGCACCTCCTGATTATTGACGGCAAAATGCTTGACGCAGGCGGCGACATCCTGCTCCTGTACGCCGCGAATGTACGGCACGGCAATCTGAGAGGCCAAGTAGGGATCTTCGCCGAAATACTCGAAATTGCGGCCGCACAGCGGGGTACGCTGAATATTGACTGCCGGTCCAAGGATGACCGCCTTACCGCGCGCGTTTGCCTCGCTGCCCAGAACCCTTCCGAATTCTAGCGCCATCTCCGGATTCCAAGTCGAAGCCAGCGCCGTGCCGTTCGGAAGATAGCTTGCATAGTCATCGGTGCGTCCGGCGGGCGCCCAACTGTGCGGGCCGATCTCCTGTCGAACGCCGTGCGGGCCGTCGGACAGATAGCGTTCGGGAATACCCAGCCGCTCAACGCCCGCGACGGTAAATTTGCTGTTGGCGTGAATCAGTGAAATTTTTTCATCGAGCGTCAGGCGGGACAATAGATCCTCAACGCGCGCCTCAACGGACTGAGAAGCGTCGAGGTAAAGAGGTGTTTCCGCAAACAAGGGTACGACACAGAAAGTGAAAAACAACATCAGGTTTTTCAGCATGATAAACTCCTAATATGTAGTTAGTCCCTTGACAATAATCGTATTTTGGAAGGCAATGAAAAAACCGTCAAAAAATAGATTTGAGTCAGTCTGCAGTTTTATGAGGTCGATTAAAATTTAGAGCTGATTTTGGCGAACCGGTTTGCTCTTTTGCAAAGAGCAGAGGGGTTTAAAAACAGAAAAAAGCCTCCGAAGCCTTAACAACCTCGGAGGCTGATTGTTCATTATTTGTCGCTAAGCGCCGCAACGCCGGGGAGCTCTTTGCCTTCCATCAGCTCGAGGGCTGTGCCGCCTCCGGTGGAGATATGGCTGAACTGCTTGGCATAGCCGGACTTTTTCGCGGCACTGGCGGAATCGCCGCCGCCGACCACCGAAACCGCGCCGGACGTCGCGATGGCCTCGGCCACGCCGAAGGTGCCCTTTTCAAAGCCCTTGACTTCGAACACGCCCATCGGGCCGTTCCAAATGATCGTTTTCGCCTTCTTGATCTCGGATTTAAACAGCTCCAGCGTCTTGGGACCAATGTCGAGCCCCATTTTGTCATCGGGGATCGCTTCGCCGTCCACCAGCTCACCGACGCCGCTCTCTCCGCTCGGGAACTCGGAGGCGACGATGTGATCAACCGGAAGTAACAGTGTTACACCCTTGGCTTTTGCTTTTTCCAAATAGGATTTTGCTTTATCAATAAAATCCTCTTCCACACGCGATTTGCCCACCGACACCCCTTTGGCTTTCAGAAAAGTATAAGCCATGGCGCCGCCGATAATCAGGCTGTCGACTTTTTCGAGCAGGTTTTCGATCACGCCAATTTTGTCCGAAACCTTGGCGCCGCCCAAAATCGCCAAAAGCGGCCGTTCGGGATTCTCGAGTACCTTGGCGAAATACTCAAGCTCTTTGGCCATGAGATAGCCGGCCGCGCCGCCGCCCAGCTTTTGCGGTACACCCGCCATTGAAGCATGCGCCCGATGCGCCGTTCCAAAGGCGTCATCGATATAGACGTCGCCCAGCTTGGCCAAAGCGTCGATGAACCACTGCCGCTCTTCTTTGCTCATCTTGACGCCGTCCTTTTTGCCCTCTTCTTCGGGATAAAAGCGCAGATTCTCAAGCAGAACGACGTCGCCTTCCTTCATCGCCGCGACGGCTTTTTCCGCTTCCGGGCCGACGCAGTCGGGCACAAAGGTCACCGGTTTGCCGAGCAGTTCGCTCAGTTTCTCGGCAACAGGCTTGAGGGAAAATTCCGGCATCTTTTTGCCGTCCGGCCGACCGAGATGCGACATCAGTATTGCCTTGCCGCCGTCATTAATGATCTTTTGAATCGTCGGCAACGCCGCAACGATGCGTTTGTCGTCCGCCACCTTTCTGTCTTCGGTCAACGGCACGTTGAAATCTACGCGCACCAATACGCGCTTGCCCTTAAGATCGAGATCGTCAATCGTTTTTTTGTTCATAATAAAACTCCGTTTGCTTGGTTGATCGTTATATTATTGATTTTGATATAAAGTTAGCCTTTTCTAAGAAAAAAACAAGACCGAACTGAGCCGAAGGCTAATCGCCTTTATAGCGAAATGACCAGCTGCATCCTAATGGCCCCCAAAAGCGAAAGAAGCGCAACAGAAGCACGAGCAGTGACCAATCCACACCT
>JAPDQV010000050.1 GCA_034505495.1 candidate division KSB1 bacterium
GATCCGATTTGTGAATTATTACAACACGGTCAAACCGCATGCTTCTCTTAACGGTTTGACCCCTATTGAAAAATTGATTGATTATTTTTATCCCGAACAACTATAAATAACGCTTGGATTTCTTACATTTAAATTCATAAATATCTCCTGAAAATGACTCCGCAACAGCGGTCTGAATCAATCAGGCGGCAGCTGTTCTCAGAAAGCGACTGGCTTGCCCGATAGTTTCAAGAGACTCGTCCGATTCCATCCCGGTTTTATGACGAGTTCAAAACGTGCGAATCTTGAGATTGCGAAACATGACCGTGCCGCCGTGGTCTTGTAATAATATGTGCCCTTTTTCCGCCTCTCCAAATAACCTATAATCTTTGAATTTGCTCTCGGCCACACGACGGCGGAATTCGTCGCTGCCGCGCTCGAATTCCAATACTTTTACCCCGTTCAGCCAATGCTCGACATACCGTCCCTGTGCAATGATACGCGAAGAGTTCCATTCCCCGAGCGGTTTGGGTTCAGAATTCTTGGCTTCGAGCAAATCATAGAGAGCTGCGGTGCGATGTTTTTCACCGACGATTGCCGCCTGGATGCCCTGCAGGAGCTGATACTCGAGGCCTATACCGGCACTGCCGCTCGACAACGCTTCGACGACAAAATACTTGACGCCGCTGTTGCCGCCGCGCGGCGTCATTCTCCACTCAAAGGCCAGCTCAAAGTTGCCGAACTGCTCGATCGACAAGAGATCGCCGGCCTCTTTGGCTGCATGACCTTCCGGGCGACATACGAGCACGCCGTCGATCACCTGCCAGGCATCCGGCGGCGTCGGGCGGTTCACCCCCCTCCAACCGTTCAGCGTTTCGCCGTCGAACAACGGCCGCCATTCGGCATCGGCCGGCGAACCGTTCTGTTCGTCCCTTTTTTGAGCCGTAAAACCGGTCGCTAAAAGCAGGGCAAGCGCCAAAGTCTGAATGCACAGGCAACGCATCAAAAGTCCACTTAAATCAGATCATAGATCGTCACTTTCAGCCAATAGCCGGAAAAAGTCTCGCGGAAACGATCGTGCACCGGATGATACTGGTAACGCTCGTGGCCTTCGGCATCGTCAAAGACGACGATCAGGCCATAGTCATAGGTGCGGTCGATGATCGGTCGATCGGTCGCTGCCGGCTTGCCGATGAACGCCTGCTTGACCGTTTCGATGTTCAGCAACGATTGGAGGCCTTCTTCAAAAGCACGGATCTGTTCCGGCGTCAGGTCGCGGCGCAGCCAGAAATAGACCGAATGGACAAAGAACTTTGACATGTTCATCCTCATTTTTAATTTTCCAAGGCATCGAATTTTTCGCGAAATTTGGCTTCGGCGACTTTCAGCAGCTCGCGTCTTCCCGGCAAGGCGTACGGCTTGGGGGCGGCAACGAGGTCGAGAATGGTTTCGGCAACGGACTGCGGCGAGCGCATCAGTTCGCATTCCCAAACCACATGGACGCGCCAGCCGGCGGCTTCGAGCGCTTCGCGCACCTGCGCGTCGCGTTGTTGGTTTTTGGCGAATTTGGCCAGCCAGCGCTCCCGGTTGCTGGAAGGCGTGGAAGCCCGGCGGCACCCCGGATGACGGTGCCAAAAACAGCCGTGCACGAAAATCGCCAGCCGATGACGAGGCAGCACCAGATCGGGTTTGCCGGGTAGATCATGCCGGTGCAGTCGAAAACGCACGCCGGCGCGATGCAGCAGCGAGCGAAGGAGGAACTCGGGCTTGGTGTCGCCGGAGCGCACGCGGCTCATGTTCCAGCGTCGTCGTTCCGGTGTCAAAGAATCGGTCATGGCGGCAGCGTCGCCTTCAGCCTTGTCGGATTCTTTGGATGCGGCGGACGGTGTCGTCGAATTCAGGCTGCGAGCCGAAGCCGATGGTCATCATGTCGACGGCGCCGCTATTGATGACGAACTGCAGCGAGCTTTCCCGCTGTTCTTCGGCGGTCGTCTTGCCGCCGCCGAAAATCTTCATACCGATCACCCCTTTGCCCTGTCGCCGCGCCTCCTTCAGCAGCTTTACCACGGTTTCGGGCTCGTAATCCATCAGCGTGCCGGTGTTGTTGATGCGCGCCAGCAGTACATCCGGCCAATCCGATTCGACGCCCGCTTTGAGCGCCCAGATGGAATGAAAAGAAGCGCCGCAGGCGCGTATGACGCCTTTGGCCTTCAGTTTGGACAGATCGTCCATCACCATGCGATACAGCTCTGTCCAATCCGGCTCGACCATGCAGTGCATCAGCACGATGTCGATCATGTCCACACCCAGCTCTTTGCGGAACCGATCGACGGCGTCTTGAGCGGTGGTAAAGTTGGCCCAGTCGCTGGGGCGGTTCCAAAGTTTGGTCATGATCGTCACTTTTTCCCGCGGAATATGGCGAAAGGCTTCCTTGAGAAAAGGATGCGAACCGTACGAATCGGCGGCGTCAAAGAAACGAACCCCGGAGTCAAAAGCGTGCTGCGCCAGATCGACAAAAGCCGTCATGCCCAAGCGGGTCTGCTTCGACTCGCGGTTACTGCCGTGTGTGCCGGTGCCGAAGGAAAGAAAGCTCGTTTGGATGCCGGTCTTGCCGAGTCGAATGGGGCCCAGGCCGTTCAAAGTTTCTTTGCCTAACAAGCCGGGCGAAAGCAACAGGCTTGCCGAGCCTGCCGCCGCTGTTTTAAGAAATTCACGCCGAAGCATATTAACCTCTATTAACAAATACAATCAAAGTTAACCGCTTTTTTCGATAGGCGGCTACACAGCTGCCGCAGAGGATCCGCTCCGAATTTTCCATTTTATTCGCCAGGATTATGTTTTTAACGAGCAGGTGCATGGGCCATTGTTCGGTACATCGGCTACATTGCGTCCAGTTTTCGGCGATGGCCTGTAGGCGCAGGCCGTGCAAACAAAGCCGTAGAAAGCAGGCTTTAGAACCAGAGAGCTCAAAAACAAAAGAGCAAAACAAATCAGGCTAACGTTGACGATGCCCTGCGAGGCGGCAAATAAGGCAAAGAGGGGCGATAAATTAAAAAACATAGGGAGAAAAAGAAAAGTCAGGATCAATGCTTTGCGCAGCTTTTGCCGCCTTGAAGACATGATCGGGCCTTTCAAATAGTTTCTTGCGCAAAGTAAGGCTTTTTCCTATGAGGATCAAGCAGAATTGGGGCGACGGTGGAGAGACGTGGTTACCGCCGCCCCGACCTACAGGTGAATTATTTCAGCAGAACGGCAGTTTTTACGTCAACCCGCCCGCCGGCAAAGAGTTCGTAAAAATAAACACCGGCCGGTAAATCGTCTGCATACCATGAGACAGTGTGCCGACCGGCCTCCAATTCGCCCTCCAGCAGGACGCGGCAGAGAGCACCGGTCAAATGAAAAACCGTCAGGCGGCAATAGAGCCGTTCAGGCAGGGTAAATGCAAAGGTCGTCGTCGGGTTGAACGGATTGGGGTAGTTTTGTTCGAGGCAGAACTCGGCAGGCGTCGTCGAAGTTTCTGCAATGGCGGTGACGGAGAGCAGCACTTTGGCGCCCATGGTCCCGTCTGCCCGACAGTCCTGCAGGCTATACTCGTAGCGGAAACCGGCTTCGACTCGGTCATCGACAAAGGTGTAGGTGTGGGCGCGGCCGGTCGTGCCGCGTCCGCGCAATTCCGGATGTGTCTCGAAAGAGGCGCGCCGCTCCCAGGCGCCGTCGTTCACCCTTCGGTCGAGGATAAAACCGAGGTTGTCGGTTTCGGTTTCGACTCTCCATGTCAGACAAATCACGCCTTGGTCGTAACGTCCGGTAAAGCTGGTCAGGGCGACCGGCAAGGCCTGATCAGTGTTGGGGGCGCCTTTGGTGGCCGCGATCGGCCCCGCCCAGGCAAAGTGGTTGTACTGTGTACCGTTCCCCTTGAGCTGCAGCGAAAAGCCGACCGGCGTGCTTTCATTCTCCGCCACGCCGATGTCGACGCTGATCCGCCCGGCAGCAGGGCCGTCGGCGGCTACGAAATCGCCCTCGTAGCTGATGAATTGAAGCACCGTGCCGTTGTAATCCAGGCACAGACCGTCCGGGTCGCCGTTTTGAATCCCTGACCTATCCAGATAGTAAAATGTAAAACCGTCTTGGGTAGTCCCAACGCTGAAAGAGCTCAGCTTGCTCGAAGCGTACTTTTTGCCGTCGCCGCCGTTATAGAACGTCAGGGTTACGGCGCTCAATTCGCCGAAAGAGGACGGTGCCGCGACTTCGACGAATTCGCCGACATCGCTGCCGGTGTTGTCGTAATGGAACTCGTTGATCCACACGTTCGGCGGATCCGCTTCGAGCCGTGAGGCAAGAAAAAACAGTCCGAGACAACAGAGCAGTCTTCCAGACCGCATGGTCCAGCCCTCCTTTTGAATGGGTGAGAATAATGTCTGAGGTGATTCCCCCTTGGAATTCCCCCGGCTGTCGATTCGATCGACAACTATTGAAAATTAAAAATCCGCCTGCAAAACGCAAGCGGATTTTTGAACGCCGATCATCTTTACGGCGGCGATTTGATAACGTAAAGCGTTTTTGTACAACCGCCGTAAGCCTGCAGTTTAAAGTATTCCTCGGCTATTTATAGCGCTGCAGCAACTCCAGCATCTTTCGATCGAGTTTGTGGCCGCGATAGTCTTCGTATTTTACATCTTTGCGGCCGCTGTCGAGAATGCCGAAGCTGCCGCGAAATTCCCACAAAGCCCAACCCAGTCCGGCCCATTTCATGGCCAGCAAGCGGTTCTCCATAAAGGCCAACGTCACGTTGTGCGGCGTTTTGTTGTAGACGCCCCATTCGCCCACATGCACGGGCACGCCGCTTTTCTTAAGATCAACCCACTGCTGAAGGAAACCGTTCAGCTTGTACCTGTCTTCAAAGCCTTTGGGAGCGCTGACCAGCAGCAGCGAGCCGTCGTTCTCCAGGCGAAACGTCGCCTGCGGCACACCCCAGTCGGCGATGCCGGGCTGGATGATTGCCTCCGCCGCGTCAGAGCCCGCAGGCGGCTCGAAGCGCAGCTCGGTCCACGTCATCCAATCGCCGTCCAAAACACGAAAAGAAATTTCTTCACTGCTTTTCGGCAGCGTAAACGAATAATCGCGATCGTAAATATTCTGATAGACGTTCCACTCCGGCCGATAGATAACCTCTTTCCACTCTCCGGTACCGGGACCCGGTTGAAAAACCTTTTGATAGACCTGTTCTTTGCCGAGATAAGCGCGAAAATCTGCTTTGTAGGAAACCTGCAGTACATGGATCGTTACGACCGTGCCGGCCGGAAATGTGCCTCTAATAACCAAGGGTGTGTTCCACGGCGATTTGCCAAAGCCGTAGAAATAGTTGGAGACCAACGTCGGCGGCCAAGTGGGCACAGGCCACGAATCCGCACCGCTGATCCATTCCGCTTTGTAATGGGTAATCTGCATTGGGTTGTAAAAGTGCGGCGACATCACCACGTTATAGGCTAGGATAGGATCGGTGCGGGCGTTGCCGTAATCCACGGCATCCGAGATGATGATGCGGTCGGGCGAAACGGCGCGGATCGCCTCGATGGCCGGCGCCACGGCCTTGACGTAATCCGCTGCAGAGACGTTGCCAGGTTCGTTGACCAGATTAAAGCTCAACGCCTCGCGCGGCACGTTGCGGTAGCGCTCGGCAAACATGCGCCAATGCGCCGCAAACGCCTGCTGGGCTGATGCGTTGGTCCAGAGGCTGACGTTTTGATTGGCCGGCAGCGGCGTCGAAGGCGGGTTGACGCAATAGCCCGGCGCCCGATGCAGATTGATGCACACATGAATGCCGTACTTTTGACCCCATTGGACAGCCCGATCGATCTGCTGCAGCTTGGCTTCAATGAACGAGTTCCAGTCGCCGGTTTTGGTATAGATGCGATAATCGATCGGCAGACGGACGAAATTAAAGCCGAACTCGGAAATCATTTGGAAATCGGACTCGTAGTAACCGTCATTACTCCACTCATACGTAAAAAAGCCGAGCAGATTGAAGCCGTGCCAATTCGAGGTGAAATCGGCCGGCGGCTGCGGCGGCAGCATGGAAAATTGGATGAATGTATCGCCGATTATGGTCCGCTCAACAGTCGTGCTGACGTAACCTTTGGCAAAAGCGGTAAAACGATATTGGTCCGCTGCCGTCTTGCGCAGCGGCATAACGGCCTCGCCTCCGCCGATGCGGCTTAAAGTAACAGCCCCGCCCATAGCCGGTCCGGTCTTGAGCATCTTGATGGTCTGTCTTTCTTTGGCAGATTCTACCGCAAGGAAATAGACGCCGCGGGGCAAACACTCGGCCTCGAGCTGAAAGCGGTTGCCGCCCGGCAGTACGGCCTGATGACCGCTCATGACCTGCTGTCCCAAGACATTGTACAATCGAAAGGTTACCCAACCTTCTTCGGGATGCAGCACGGTAATCACGGTGCTTTTTTCAAAGCCGTTGGGGTAGTTGGGCAGCAGGGCAAATCGAGTCGGCACCCCTTCCGGCGAAAAGACGTTCGTCCATGTATCCACATTGAATGCGGTCACGCCGACGAGCGTTGTATCGCGGCCGGAGGTCAAATTTTCGACGCGGACGCTGTCGAGCGTTACCTGTTCGTAAGTGACGGGATTGACGGCGCTGAACGTCACCACCGCGGCCGGCAAAGCCGCCGAAAGGCTTAAAAAAATAACCGCTGTTTTTAACATCGACATATTGACCTCTTTCTGTTGACTGCGCTTCTTGCTCCAATATAGAAAACCATCGAAAAACATCCAAGTCACACAACATCGCGCGAAGAAAAGATCGGCTCCGGCATGGTGAAAACGCGAAAGTAATTTCGCACCCAGCTCGGAAGACGGTGGGTCATGATGATGACGGTTTTGTCCGGCGGTAAGGAGGCAAAAGTATGCCAGAGCGCAGCTTCCGTCTCGACATCGACATCAGCTGTCGGTTCATCGAAAATGAGGATCGGCGCCTCTTTGAGCAGTGCGCGGGCTACGGCCAACCGCCGCCGTTCGCCGCCGGACACCAGTAGTCCGCCTTCACCGACGGCGGTCTCGTAGCCGTGCGGCAGAGCGGCGATCCACGGCGCCAACTGCGCCGCCTCACAAACTCGGTCCATCTCTTCCTCGCTCGCCGTCGGCTTGGCAATCAGCAGATTTTCGCGAATCGTGCCGCTGAACAAAAAGACTTGCTGCGGCGATACGGCCATCCACTCCGAAAGCTGCCGCTGCGAAAAGCGCTCGATCGGCACCCCGCCCAGCCGAATCTTCCCCGCTTCAACCTCATAGAAGCGATGAAGGAGATGGATCAGTGTGGACTTGCCTGCGCCGTTGGCGCCGAGAATGACGAGACGATCGCCCTGCGGCACCTGCAGGGAAAAATCGGTCAACACCGCCGGCTGGTCAGGCGCATAGCGGAACGTTACCTGTTCGAAAGACAGCGAAAAATCGATAGGCGCGGGCGCGTCGGGCGGATCGTACGGAGTCGGGGCTTGGATGATCCTCAGCAAACGCTCCGCGGCACGGTCGATTTCCTTCAGGTGCAGAGCGGCAAGCGGCAGCGGCGTAATTGCTTCAAAAGCGGCGAGAACGGCAAGAATCAGGACCGCCAGAGTGACACCGCTTGTTTCGCCGGCGTTGACCAACGGCCCGACCGTCGAAAACAAGACGAGCACCGCAAGGCTCATCAACAGGCCGATCATAGTCTCGTGCAGCGCCAAACTGGATTTCTGTTTTTGCTTCAACCGAACCAAATCGTCATAAAAGCTGCCGAGCCGGGCAAAGTGATCGTCTGCGCGGCCAAAGAGCAGCAGATCCGAGAGGCCCTGGAGGCCGTCCAGCGCCGTGACGGCGAGCTGCGCTTCCAGCTCTCTGAGGCGTGCGCCGATGCCGCGCAAGGATCGTAACGTCAGCCACGGGATCAGCGTCATGGCGAGGGTCATCGCCGCAAAGACGCCCGTTGCCGCCTGAACCGAAACAACGGCAATGATTCCGGCGGTCAGCAAAGAGACGAGCGCCGCGACAATCGGCGGCGCCAAAAGGCGGACATAAAAATTCTGCAGCGCTTCGACGTCGCCGACTGAGCGGGAGAGGAGATCGCCGCTTCGCCATTCGGCTGTGCGGCCGGGTGCAAGCGGTTCGACGGCTTGGAAAAACCACAGGCGGAACTGCGCCAATAAGCGCAGAGCGACGTTGTGGGAGAGCAGTCGTTCCAAATAGCGCAGCACCGCCCGACTGATGCCGAAAAAGCGCACGCCAACCACGGCCGTCTGCAGCTCGGCCACCGAGGGATGCAGAGCTGCGCGGGCAATGAGATAGGCCGAAGTCATCATCAAGCCCATGCCGCTGCCGATTGCGGCGAAACTCAAGAAAACGGCAAGCGCCATGATCGAACGATAAGGCCGCAGCAGGCGGAAAAGAAAAGCCAGACGCTCCCTCATGCCGCCGCCTCCGTCTGCAAAAACGCGGCGTATCGTCCGCCGCGCCGCAAAAGCTCGTCATGCGAACCGCTTTCCACCACCTTGCCGTTTTCGATAAAGAGGATCCGATCACACGCTGCGGCGGTCTGCAGGTGATGCGCGATGATCAGCACCGTCGGCTCGAGTTCGGATAGAACCAAACGGATGACCGCTTCGCTCTCGCGGTCCAAAAAACCTGTAGGTTCATCCAATAAAACAAGCGGCGCCTGCCTGAGAAAGGCCCTCGCCAACGCCACGCGCCGCGCCTGCCCTCCGCTCAACCGGCAGCCGCCTTCGCCGACCGGCGTCGCATAGCCGTGCGGCAGGCCCTGTAGAACGGCGTGAAGGCCGGCTTTTTTAGCCGCTTCTTCGATTTCAGATTGATCGGCATCCATTTTGGCCACGCGGATATTTTCGGCGACGGAGGCGTGAAACAGAAAGGGCTGCTGCGGCAACCAGGCGATTTGCCGGCGCCAAGCCTCGACATCGATCTCATTTAGCGGCGTCTCGTTAATTCGAATGACCCCAGAGTCAGGTTCGGCAAAGCGCAAAAGCAGAGCAAAAACGGTGCTTTTTCCCGCGCCGCTCGGGCCGACAAGCGCCACGCGCTCACCGGCCGTAATTTCAAAAGAAAGTTCCTGAACAGCCGGTATAGCGCCCTCAGAATAAGCAAAGGAAACGTCTTCGAAGCGCAGTGACCGCAACGGTTCGACTTTTGTGCACCGACCCGAAAGGACGAACGGCGGGACCTCCAACAGTTGAAAGATGCGCTGCGCCGCCGTAAACCCTTCCATGCCGGCGTGGAAGCGGACTCCCAATTGGCGCAGGGGTTGATAGAACTCCGGCGCCACGATTAGAATAAAAAAAGCCTGAACAAAAGAGATGCGATCGTACAAAAGCCGCAGACCGATCTGCACGGCGATGAGGGCGATACCGAGCATCGAAAGCAGTTCCAGCGCCAAAGCCGAGAGAAACGCGACGCGCATGACCCGCAGGGTGATGTGCCGGTACGATTCGGTGACGCGGCGAATCTTGGCCGCAAAGTCACCGGCGCGAAAAAGTTTGATCGTGAGAATGCCCTGCAGGGTCTCGGCAAAAAAGGCGTTGAGGCGGCTCAAGAGTCGCCACTGCCGACGCGTCATCCCCTGCGCGACATCGCCGATCAGGATCATAAAAAACGGAATGAGCGGCGCGGTAGCGAGGAGAATCAACGCCGAAAGCCGATCGAGAGGAAACACAAAGACAAGAATGAGCAGCGGCAATAGAGCGGCCAAAAACAGCTGCGGGAGATACTCGCTGAAATAGGCATCCAGCTTTTCGATGCCTTCGATCAGCGTATTCTTGAGCTCTCCGACCTGTTGAGTGCGTACAAAGAGGGGTCCCAGCCGCACCAGATGGTCAACAAGCCGGCGATGCAGCTTACGTTTGATGTCGGCGGCCAAAGCGGCCGCCGAGGAGCGTCCTCCCCATAGACTCAACCACCGGACTAGGGCGGCGATTGCAAAAGTCGTAAGCAGCGGCCGAATTTGCGTCCAAGTTTTGCCGCCGAGAAACAGGCCGTCGACGGCAAAGCTGAGCGTTTCGGCCTGCAGGATCACCGCCAGGCCGCTGACAACAAACAGGGTCAATGAGGCGGCAAGCAGGCGGCGCTGCGCAAAAAAATAGGCGAGCAATCGCTTATCGAGATTCATAGCCTGCCGGATTTATCCATCCATCGGCAGACGTGGCGGCATCTTGAACCTCAGCTTGCGGCACCCTTCAATACTCCAGCTCGTCGGCATGTTCGATGCGCTTGCGAAAGACCCAAAAATTCCAAGCCTGATAAGCGAGCACGATCGGCAAAAAAATGAGCGCCACAACGCTCATCACTTTGAGGGTATAGGGGGTAGAAGATGCCGTGTAAGCGGTCAGGCTCCACTCGGCATTTAGACTGGAGACCATGACGCGCGGATAAAGGCCCAGAAAAACCGTCAATACAAAGGCGACGACGGCAATACCGTTCAAGGCAAAGGCAAAACCCGTCCGCTTTTTGAGCAGCAACAGACCTGCCGCCGACAGAGCCGCCAAGCCGGCTGCGGCCGTGAAGAGAGGCGCAGAGGTTGGGCGCTTGAAAAGATCCGTGACCAAGTAACCCGCAGTATTAAATAGGACGAAAAACAGCAGCGCCGCGATCCAGAGGTAAAGAGCGCTGCTTTCGGCTTTTTTGCGGATTTCCCCGTCGGTTTTCAGCGACAGGAAGAGGGCACCGTTGAAGGTGAAAAGCGCCAAACTGGTCAAGCCGCCGAGCAGAGCAAAGGGCGGCAAAAGATCGAAAAAGCCGCCGACATAGTTCATCCGGTCGTCGATCGGAACGCCGTAGATCAGGTCGGCCAAAACCACTCCCCACAGGAGCGCCGGCAGCAGGCTGCCGAAAAAGAAAGCGCCGTCCCAAAACTTTCGCCAGCGGGTATCCTCGACCTTGCTGCGAAACTCGAACGCTACGCCGCGAAAAATCAACGCCAACAAAAGCAGCACCAGCGCCGGATAAAAGCCGCTGAACAACGTGGCGTACCAATGCGGGAAAGCGGCGAACATCGCCCCGCCGGCGGTGATAATCCATACTTCGTTGCCGTCCCAAAACGGTCCGATGCTGTTCATCAGCATGCGACGGCTGCGGTCATCCTTGGCTAAAAAGAGGTGCAGAACGCCGACGCCGTAATCAAAGCCTTCAAGGAAAAAGAAGCCGGAGAAAAGGACGGCGATCAGCGTGAACCAAATGGTATTCAGATCCATGGCTCCCTCCCTATTCCTGATGTTTGAAATGGGTACCGGCGACGGCAAATTTGCGCAGGAGATAGACGTCGACGACCATCAAAGCGCCGTAGACGACGACAAAGAGGATGAGCGAAAAGGTGACCCAGCCGGCGGAAACGGTGGGCGATACGGCATCCTCGACGCGCATGATTCCGAAAACCGTCCACGGTTGTCTGCCCACTTCGGTCAATATCCAACCGGTGGTGTTGGCCAGATAGGGTAAAGGGATGGCCCACACGAGCAGACGCAGAGCTTTGGACGGGTAGTTCAGATCGGTGCGGATCCAGCCGAACGCCAAATACGCGGCAACCAGGGCCATCAGCAGGCCGGCGCCGACCATGATGCGAAACGACCAATAACAAACGGCAACCGGCGGCACATAATTGCCTGGACCGTAAAGCTCCTCATAGCGCTTTTGCACATCATTGACGCCCTCCACTCTGCCGGAGAGCCGATTCAATGCCAACAGGCTGAGCAGACGCGGAATCTTGACGGCAAAAATGTCGCGGCGATTCTTTTCATCGAACAGGCTGAAAAGAGACAAAGGCGCCGGATCCTGCCCTTCCCACAACGCTTCGGCGGCGGCCATTTTCATGGGCTGCACGCGCGTCATGTGCTGCGCCTGGGTGTGTCCGTTCAGCACGACCGCCACTGTGCCGATGACGGCGGCCGCAATGCCGATTTTCATCGATCGCCGCCAAACCGACGCATCCGCACTTTTTTTCCAAAGATGATATGCCGAAATACCGATGACGAAAAAGGCCGCGGTCGTCAATGCAGAAAAAAAGACATGCGGAAACTGCACCCATACATGCGGATTCTTGACCAGCGCCCAAAAATCGGTCATCTCGGCACGGCCGTTGCGGATGACGAATCCGACCGGCTCGTGCATGAAAGAATTTGCCACCAGGATCCAAAAGGCGGAAAGATTCGTACCCAAGGCGACCAACCAAATAACCACCGCATGCTGGACCTTCGGAAGCCGCTTCCAACCGAAGACCCAAATTCCAAGAAAAGTCGATTCGAGGAAAAAGGCCAGCAGAGCTTCGACGGCCAGCGGGGCACCGAAAATATCGCCGACAAAGCGCGAATATTCCGACCAGTTCATGCCGAACTGAAATTCCTGCACAATGCCGGTCACCACGCCCATGGCAAAATTGATGAGAAAAAGCCTGCCCCAAAATTTGGTCATTCGCTTATAGGCTTCATCGCCCGTTTTGACATACATTGTCTCCATGGCGGCAACCAGGATCGACAGACCGAGCGTAAGCGGAACGAAAAAAAAGTGGTAGACCGTGGTAGTGGCAAACTGCAGTCGCGCCGCCGTTAAGGCGCTCATAATTCCTCCGTTTCAATTGATTTGATCAAAAGAGGAATTTAGAATTTTTATAATACAAGACAACCTTTTTGCTTAGCGATTGCGAAAAGCCGAATAAAAGTAGACCATGGCAGGCAAAAAGATCAATGTGCAGGATAAAGCAATGAGAGTACCGGGTTTGTTTAAAAGGGTTTGCAAACCGAGAGCAGCAGACAAGGTCATCCATTGCAGCAGGAGGAACAGAAAAAGCATGGACGCTTTGATTACCCGCAGAAAGGTGCGCGCCAGATCATACTGACGCTGTGCATTTTCGGGCGTGACGCGGACGGGAAAGTTCATCAAATTCGGGAAACGGTGCGCGAAAGACAGGAGGACAAAAAGAACGAAAGCCGTTGCCGGAAGCAGCCAGACGCTTTCTTTGCTCCCCCAGCCGTTGATTTGGCCGCGATTGTCGAAATGAGTGGGAATCCGCGACGGCAACCGCGGATAGTAACGACCGGTGATATAGAACATCATTAGAAGGAAAAACCAGGAAAGCAGATCGGAGACTTCTTCGAGCGCCGTTTTGGGACGACGAATGTCGATGGCGCTCAGAGCCTCGGACCTGCTTTGCCGTAGTTTATTTATAAAGTTAAGGGACGTAATCCCAACCCTCCCATGGCGGCTACAGCCGCAGCTTGCGGAAATCTTCCTTCATCCGTTCGATGTCGTTCAACCAATCCTCTATGTCCTGCTCGTGCTCCAGCTCTTCGTTGAGGATGGTGGTCGCCATCTGGTGCGTCGTGTGGTCCTTGCCGTTGGTAAAATCGGCGATCTGCTTGTAGCGCTGTATGGCGCACCTTTCGCCGCGCAGGTTCTGTTCCAAAACAACCTCGATATAGGGATCGGTCGGCGCTTCGTACTCGCATTTGGAGAGCTTCATCCAGTCGGCGGGATTCAGCACCGGCGTGCCGCCCAACTGGATGATGCGGTTGACAAGCAGTACGGCATGGTTGAGTTCCTGATCCGCGTGCAGCAAAAGCTCCGGCTCGACTTCGCTGCGCATCGGCCCTTCCATCACCCGCGCACCGATCCAATATTGATAGTAAGCCAGCCACTCCTCGCTCAACGCCTCATTGAGCATGCCGACCAGCTTGTCGACATCGACTCTAAGTATTTCGAGACCTTTTTTGCCCATTTTGCCTCCTCGATCTTGTGCACAAATTTCGATGCTCATAAAGATAGACAACAGGTTTGAAAGCAGCAAGCATTTTATTTAGACGTTGGTCGGCGAATATTTCACACAAGCAAAAGGACTTACGGCTAGGAAGCTTTTAAATGGGGTGCAGCATGAAATTTCTGCCGAAAGGCTTTAATTATTATCGGGAATTCCGATCGTCAATTCTTTCCGCACCTTACTTCCATCTCGATTATTCTTAATTGAGATGCAAAGAAATAATTTGCAGAGCAGACTTAAAAAAGTGCCAACAATCGGCTTTACTTGGATTGATAAAAACAAAATGGACTGATACATGGAAAATGCAATTGCTAAATTATTTTAATTTCATTAATGTTTGAAAAGATGGTTCCTCTCGGGCAGAATTGAGCAATAGTGTTCGACTCGTCAATAGTACGCCTGTCGTATATCTTTTTATAGAGCATTCGATCTTCAAGCACTGTTGATTTAAAAAGGTGCTACGTTGAGTATCGACCGACCGTGATTGAGGAAGGATTTATAAAGCCTGATCTCTTGATCGGCGCCTGATACAGCAGAGGCATCACTTGATTGGAATCAATCGGCAAGAATGAGTGAAAACAGTCACGCATGGACGGCGTCATCGGCCGTGCCGTTAAATTGATCGCCAAACTCATATCTTTCCCATGGCTTCCACAATAAAATCCAAACACCGTGTAGCCGAGTACGGCGAAGTACTCACCCCCGAGCACATCGTCGATGCCATGCTGGACCTTGTCAAGCAGGAAACCGAGCGGATCGACTCGCGTTTCCTCGAACCCGCCTGCGGCACGGGCAACTTTTTGATTGAAATCCTGCGGCGCAAACTCCGGGTGGTGGAAAAGCGTTACCGCAAAAGTCAACTCGACTATGAGCGGTACGCCGTTTCGGCCGTCTCATCCCTCTACGGCATTGACATTCTGTCCGATAATGTCGCGGAATGCCGGGATCGCCTCTTCCATACTTTTGATGCAGCCTACACGGCCCTTTTCGGCGAGAAAACCAAGGTCACCTGCCGCGAAACGGTGCGCTTTATTCTTCAATGCAACATTATCCACGGCGATGCGCTGACGCTCAAGACGGTCGGCGAAAACCCGCAGCCGATTATCTTTTCCGAATGGTCGCTGGTCAACGGCAGCCTGCTCAAACGCCGGGATTTCGCTTTCCACGAGTTGGTCCACCATGCGTCTATGCGGGAGCTGCCCCTCTTTTCGGATCAAGGGGAAGAAGTATTCATCCCCGAACCGATCAAAGAGTACCCGCCGGTTCACTTTTTGGAGTTAAGTCGGCGAATGGACATGAATCAGCGAAATGAGGCAGAGGAAAACGCTGATGAACGCGAATGAACGCGAATTGCTGTTTAAAGAGGAAGTATATGCCCCTTGTCGGGGCGGCAATGGAAGTAGCCGATGAGCTCGGTAGCGGCTTCTTGAAAGGGGTGTATCAAGAGGCGCCGGCTATCGAATTCAAAGAGAGAGGAATCCCTTTTTCGGCACAGCCGGCGGTCGAGATTGTTTACAAGGGTCACAGGCTGACCAAGGAGTATTTTCCAGATTTTATCTGCTTTGACCGGATCGTGGTAGAAATCATGGCGATCAAACAATTGACGTCAGTCGAAGAGGCACAATTACTGAATTATTTAAAGGCGTCGGGAAAGCCCGTCGGCGTGCTGCTCAACTTTGGTGCGCCCAGGCTGGAATGGAACCGCATGGTAAGGTCAATGTGCCGCGAAGGAGATGAATAATGAAACCGCTAATAAACGCGAATGCACACGAATTTAAAAATTGGAAAAATTTTTATTCGCGTTCATTCGCGTGCATTAGCGGAAAGAAATTAAAACCCAAACGAGCTTTGGCGGGCGGCTAATCAAATGCCTGACCTCTTGCCACAAATGATGATAAAGTTTGTTTGTGCGATACTTCTCTCGGCTGCGTTCTAAAAGCAATACAAACGTATGATAATTTTTAGGATCCGCCAATGAAAAGAATAGTGAAACCGCCAATGAACGCGAATGCATGCGAATCCGATAATCAACCCATATCTTATCCTAGCGTCCATTCGCGTTCCTTCGCGGACAGAAATTATAACCCCGACGTGCTTTCTTGCCTGGCAAACCTCTCCAGTGACGAGGTTTTCACTCCGCCGCAGGTGGCCAACCAGATGCTCGACCTCTTACCACCTGACCTGTGGCGCGACCCCAATGCGCGCTTTCTCGACCCGTGTTGCAAATCGGGCGTGTTTTTGCGCGAAATCGCCCGGCGACTCGATAAGGGATTGGAAGACAAAATCCCTGACCGGCAGGAACGCATCAACCACATCATGACCCGCCAAGTCTTCGGCATCGCCATCACCGAGTTGACCGGGCTGATGGCGCGCCGCTCGCTCTACTGCTCCAAAACCGCCAACGGCAAGTATTCGGTCTGCACTGCGTTCAATTCACCCGAAGGCAACATTCGCTACCGGCGTGTTGAACATACATGGGAAAATGGTCGCTGTACTTTTTGCGGGGCAAGCGAGCGAAACTACGACCGTGGCCCGGAGCTGGAAACCCACGCTTATGAGTTTATCCATACCGAACAACCGGAGGAGATATTCAATATGAAATTCGATGTGATCATCGGCAATCCGCCGTATCAACTCAGTGATGGGGGCTTTGGGCGGAGTGCCTCGCCGATTTATAACAAGTTCGTGCATCAGGCAAAAAAACTCAATCCTCGGTATTTAACGATGATTATTCCTTCCCGCTGGTTTGCAGGAGGTAAAGGACTGGATAGTTTTCGCGAAGAAATGCTCCATGATGACCGGATTCATCAACTCGTGGATTTTGAAAACGCTGGCGAGGTGTTCCCGGGCGTGGACATTGCCGGTGGGGTGTGCTACTTCTTGTGGGAACGGGATTACCATGGACCCTGCGAGATCACCAATATCAAACAGGGAGAACAGACGACATCGCTTAGGAAACTTGATGAATTCCCCACACTGATTCGCCACGGCAAAGCGGTCTCCATTGTGCGAAAGGTGTTAGCCAAACGGGAACGGCCCATGAGTGAACAAGTGTCTGCAAGTAAACCCTTTGGTTTAAGGACATTTGTCCGTCCGAAAGAATCCGGGGATCTCATTTTGCGCTGGCAAAATGGCGAGGGACCTTATCCGCGCGGCGAAATTACCGTAGGGGTGGAATTAATTGACAAGTGGAAGGTGATTACGTCCTATGTAGGTTACGACCACGCTGGGAACCCCGGGCCAGATGGAAAAAGGCGAGTTTTCTCCAAAATAGACATTTTACCACCGGGAACAATCTGCACAGAAACCTATTTGGTGATTGGGGCCTACACCAAAAAACAAGAGGCTCAGAACCTGATCAGCTACATGAAAACAAAGTTTTTCCGATTTCTGGTGGCTCAGTTCATGTATTCTCATCATATCACAAAAGAATCATACGCCTTTGTCCCCATCCAGGATTTCTCCAAGCCCTGGACCGACGAAGAACTCTATGCCAAATACGGCCTGACTGCTGACGAAATCGCCTTTATCGAGCAGATGATCCGCCCCATGCCCGCCGCGGGTGAACAGGAAGTTCCTCCGAGGGAGGAAGACGATGAGGAATAAGGAGGCGCAACACTAACCAGGAGGTAAGATATGGAAAACGCAAAAGATGAAAAATCCGGTATAAATTGGGATAAACCACATATTCTCTATATCGCTAATGAAATGGACTACCCCGATTCTCCCGATCCAAAAGTGTTACGCCAAAAAATCGAA
>JAPDQV010000051.1:0-14955 GCA_034505495.1 candidate division KSB1 bacterium
CATCTAAATCGAACCATACAGACCACCGTACAAGGGAAAGCCCTGATCGGCGTTTTCCTTGGACTGGATGAAAACGGTGCCGCACTGCTGCAGAGCGGCGACCGGATCGTGACCATCACCAATTTCGCTACTTGGGAGACTGACGATGCTGTTGGCGATTGATATTGGAAACACACAAATTGCCGCCGGACTCATGGAGGGAGATGAGCTGCGGGCGCACTGGCGCATTTCAAGCATGATCGAACGGACCGAGGACGAGGCGTGGATGATGATGTCCAACATTGCCCGTGCCAATCAGGTCGATCTTGCGCAGACGACCGGCGTGGTCATTTCTTCGGTCGTGCCGGATTTGACCCACACTTTTGAAAAAATGGCCGTCAAATACCTGCATTTCGCCCCGCTGGTGGTCAGTTCGGCGCTCGATCTCGGCATCGAGATCGCCTACGAAAGCCCGACCCTTGTCGGAGCAGACCGGCTCTGCAACGCCGTCGGCGGCTTTTTCAAATACGGCGGGCCGCTGAACATCGTCGATTTCGGCACCGCCACCACCTTCGATGTTGTTTCGCGCGATGGCAAATATCTCGGCGGCGTGATCGCGCCTGGAATCGAAATGTCGGCGCAGATTCTTCATCGTCGCGCCGCCAAGCTGCCGAGGGTCTATCTGTCATTCCCCGCGCGCGTCATCGGCCGCACTACGGAAACCAGCATGCAGTCCGGTTTGATGTACGGCACCGTCGAGATGGTCGAGGGACTGACAGCCCGCATCAGCGAGGAGCTCGGTGAAAAGCCGATGAACATCGCCACCGGCGGCCTCGCCCGTTTGCTTATGGGACACTTACGAACTCCTTTCAAGTTGGAGCCTTTTCTTACTCTCGAAGGGATGCGCATTATTTACGAGCGAAATCGACCTTGAAGGGTAACAGCAAACTCGTCATAAGCAGGCAGACTCTGCCTCACGAACGCCTCGAAGTTACGGTGCGCCGCCATCTTGCCGCCGAGTGGCAAAAGCCGCCGGCGAGCCATACTCGTGAGGCCTTTATGCGCTTTCTTCAAGTCGTCTCTTCAATAAATCGGCCGATGATCCTCGATTCCGGCTGCGGAACCGGCGAAAGCACCCTGCGCCTTGCCGAAGATCACATGGACTGCTGGGTAATCGGAATCGACAAGTCGGCGGCGCGGCTGGCCAAAGCAAATAAAAAAGAGCGGCCGCAAAACGCTGTCTTTTTACGTGCCGATCAATTCGACTTTTGGCGTTTGGCCGCCGAAAAGGGTATGCGCTTCAAAGTCCACTATCTTTTTTATCCCAATCCATGGCCGAAAAAGGAGCATCTGAAGCGGCGAGTTCATGCCCATCCTGCCTTCAAATACTTGATAGCGATTTCTGAACGTTTGATTTTGCGCAGTAATTGGCTTATATTTATCCAAGAATTTGCCGCCGCCTATCGTCTGGCGACCGGTTATGAGGGTGAAACGGCAAAGATTCGCCCGCAGGAAGCGTATACTCTGTTCGAAAAAAAGTTTCTCGAAAGCGGACACGAGCTGTATGAATTCAGAGGATAATGTAACCCCAAACGAACGACCGAGAACGTTGGAAGAACTCGGCTGGAATGATTTCTTTGCCGAACATGCCAAGCCGGCGCTTTCCCGCGGACTAATTCCCGGCCGAGTCTCACTGCAGCAGAAAAAGCTCTATCGCGTCCTGACGGAAAAGGGCGACATACCGGCCGTGGTGGCAGGCAAATTGCGCCATGCCGCCAAGTCGCCGGCCGATTTTCCGGTCGTCGGCGACTGGGTAATGCTGGCCGAGGGAGGAAACCAGGCTACCATTCAGCAGGTTCTACCGCGGAAGTGCAAAATTTCGCGCGACACCGGCACGCGCACCGGCCGACGTCTCGTCACTGAGGAGCAGGTTCTGGCTGCTAATGTTGATCGAATCTTTCTCGTTACCGCCCTTAATGAAGAATTCAATCCGCGCCGCATCGATCGCTATTTGACCTTGATCGCGCAGAGCGGCGCCGAACCGATCCTTATCCTTAACAAGGCCGATCTCCATCCGGAGCCGGACAAGGTCGCCGAAATCGTTCGGCAATCCTATTCTCACATACCGGTGCATGTGATCAGCGCATTGCTGCAGCAGGGAATCGATCAGTTGACGCCCTATTTTCGGCGAGGTGAGACCGTTGCCATGCTCGGCTCCTCCGGTGTCGGCAAGACGACGTTGCTGAACGATCTGATCGGTGAAGACCGTTATGCCGTTCGCGAAACGAGCCGCTACAAAGATCGCGGCAAGCATTCCACTACCTATCGGGAGCTGATACTGCTTCGCAACGGCGGCCTATTGATCGATAACCCGGGTCTGCGCTCGGTGCAATTGTGGGATGTAGATGACCCAAGCGCCGCCTTTCCGGAGATCGAAGAGCTGAGCAGATCGTGTCGGTTCCGCAACTGCAGGCATCTCAACGAGCCGGACTGTGCCGTTTTATCGGCCCTCGCGAGCGGTGAATTAGACCCGATGCGTTACGAAAGCTACGTCCGTCTGCAGGCCGAAAAAGAACTGCAGGCCAAGAAGCGGATTCGACCGAAAAGCGGCAAAAGCATCAAATACGATTCGTGGACCGATGAATGGGAATAAGGTCGGGAGACGGTATGGTCAATCGACTTTGTATATTAACGGCTGCTTTATCGGTGGTGCTGCTGTTGCAGAAGCAGCCTAAGGCCCAGGAGCTGACTTTTTCGACCATGTGCGACGCTTCCGCCGGCATCGCCTTGGACGATCAGCATTTTGTTGCCGTCAACGACGAAGATAATTTGCTGCGCATTTTTCGCCTCGATCGGACAGAGCCGGTTTTTATCCAAGATTTATCCTCTATGTTGGGAATCGCATACGACGACAAGAGTCCCGAAGCAGATTTGGAAGGCGCCGCCCGCCTTGGAGAGGTCATCTATTTCATCTCCTCTCACGGCAGAGACAAAGAAGGAAGGTTGCGAAAAAATCGCCATCGCTTTTTTGCGCTGCGCATCGAACGGCGCGGAGATGATTTTTCTGTTCAGCCGTTCGGCAAACCCTACAGTCGTTTGTTGGACGACTTGATTGCCGATCCCGTTTCTCGACGGACAGGCCTGAAAGAAGCCTACCAGCCGCAAAAAAAGAGAGATGATCAGCTGCGTCCGAAAAAGAGAGGAGTCAATATCGAAGGACTAGCAGCCGGCAGCGACGGCAAAAGCCTGCTCATCGGTTTTCGCAACCCGCGACCCAAAGGCAAGGCGCTGCTGGTGCCTCTGTTGAATCCGGAACGCGTGCTTTTGTACGGAGAAGCGGCGCGCTTCGGTGCACCTATTGTGTTGGACTTGGGTGGTTTGGGTATACGCAGCCTGGAACGTAGGGGAGAAAAGGGTTGTCTGCTGATCATTGCAGGCGGCGTCGAAGAATCAAAAGACTCTGCTCTTTTCGTCTTGGATGATCTGTCGCTGGCGACCCGCAGAGTGGATACGATAGCCATCCCCCGCGATTGGACGCCGGAATCACTGTTCTTTTATCCGGACGGTCGGTGGCAGATTCTCAGCGATGACGGCACTGTGCCGGTGCACAACAGCCTCGGCAGCATTTGTCCTTGCAAAGAAGCGGATGAACCTCGAACAAAAACTTTTCGCAGTCTAATTTTGGCAGACGATCCGTGCCGGAATTAAAGCCCAAGTCAGAAAAAGTAAGCATCGAAAAGACAAAAATAGCTTGCATAAATACACCAAAGTTTTTATATTTCTTAACCTTTGTGAGATGCGGGAGTAGTTCAGTGGTAGAACACAACCTTGCCAAGGTTGGGGTCGCGAGTTCAAGCCTCGTCTCCCGCTCCATCACGGCGGCGTAGCCAAGTGGCTAAGGCGGAGGTCTGCAAAACCTCTATTCATCGGTTCGATTCCGATCGCCGCCTCCAGATGCCCAGACGGCCGGGGTGGCGAAATTGGTAGACGCAAGGGACTTAAAATCCCTCGGAATGAATAATTCCGTGCCGGTTAGATTCCGGCCCTCGGCACTGTTACATGACGATTTCGGCTGCCGACGGCCGCGAAAATTGAAACGATCGATTCATAAACGGGCGGTTAGCTCAGATGGTTAGAGTACTTGCTTGACATGCAAGGGGTCACTGGTTCAAATCCAGTACCGCCCACATAAATTGCCGCCGCCTCTTTGAGGCGGTTTTAATTTGTAGAAACGATGATCCGGAAAGGGTGATTGTTTGGCCAAAATTTCGATACGGTTTCCAGACGGCAGAGAAAAATCCTACGACTCCGGCATAACCGGCCGCGATATTTTGACGGAGATCGGGGGAAAATTGGCGCGAGAAGCGCTGGCCCTCAAGATCAACAACAAACTCCTCGACTTGGCTCGACCTCTGACGGAGAGCGGCGATCTTTTGTTCCTCACCTTCGATTCCCGCGAAGGCAAGGAAATATTTTGGCACAGCAGCGCCCATATTATGGCGCACGCCGTCAAGGAGCTCTTTCCGCAGGCCAAATTTGCCTTTGGGCCGCCGGTCGAAGAGGGCTTTTACTACGATATCGACTTGGGACAGAGTCTTACGCCGGAAGATTTAGTTAGAATCGAAGCCAAAATGGCTGAAATCGTCGCCGCCGACCGACCGTTCATTCGCGAGGAAATGTCGGTTGAAGAGGCGCTGCGGCTTTTCAAAGAACGGGGCGAGGATTACAAAGTCGAACAGATCGAGCGATTGGGCGAACCGCCGAGCATCTATCGCGAAGGCGATTTCATCGACTTGTGCCGCGGCCCGCACCTGCCGTCTACCGGCTATGTCGCCGCCTTTAAACTTCTCAGCGTCGCCGGCGCCTATTGGCTGGGCGACGAAAAAAATGCCCAACTGCAGCGCATCTACGGCATCTCGTTTCCGAAAAAATCTCTATTGGACGAATACCTCTTTCGACTCGAAGAGGCGAAGCGGCGCGATCACCGTCGATTGGGCAAAGAGCTTGATCTCTTTACAATTCAGGATGAAGCAGGCCCCGGCTTGGTGCTTTGGCACCCCAAAGGCGCCTTTATTCGCTACAAGATCGAAGAGTATTGGAAGCAGCGCCATCTGGAAGCGGGTTACGAGTTCGTCAATTCCCCGCACATTGCGCGCAAGACGCTGTGGGGGATCAGCGGCCATCTCGATTTCTTTAGCGAGAACATGTACTCGCCGATGCAGGTCGATGAGCAGGAATATCTCGTCAAGCCGATGAACTGCCCGTTCCACCTGCTCATTTACCGCAGCAAAACGAGAAGTTATCGTGATCTTCCGTTCCGTTGGGCCGAGTTGGGCACGGTCTACCGTTATGAGCGCTCCGGCGTGCTGCACGGACTGATGCGCGTACGCGGCTTTACGCAGGACGACGCCCACATTTTCTGCCGACCCGATCAACTGGACGACGAGGTGTTCAAACTGATCGATTTTTCCACCGGCATGCTGCGGACCTTCGGCTTTGAGTCCTTCGACGTGTACCTGTCCACTCGACCGGAGAAATATGTCGGCACTTTGGAAAACTGGGAACGGGCCACGGAAGCGCTGCGCAAAGGACTCGATGCTTCGGGAATTCCCTATCAGATCGATCCCGGCGAGGGTGTTTTTTATGGGCCGAAAATCGACATCAAAATTCGCGATTCCATCGGCCGCTCTTGGCAGTGCTCCACTATTCAGGTGGATTTCAATGAACCCGAGCGTTTCGACATCCACTATGTCGCTCAGGACGGCCAACGGCATCGCCCCATCATGATCCATCGGGCGCTTCTCGGTTCATTGGAGCGGTTTTTCGGTGTGTTGATCGAGCATTATGCGGGCGCCTTTCCCTTATGGCTGGCGCCGGTTCAGGTTGTCGTCATGCCGATAACGGATCAGCAGCATGACTATGCCGCGCAAGTAAATGAACAGCTCAAGTCCGCCGGAATTCGCACGGAATTGGACGACCGTAATGAAAAAATCGGTTATAAAATTCGCGAAGCGGAGACGCAAAAGATTCCATACATGCTAATCCTCGGCAAAAAAGAGTTCGAAACACAAACTGTCGCAGTGCGCAAACGCCATGAGGGCGACAAGGGCAGTATGACACTGAGTGAATTCATCGCTCTGGTGCAGGAGGGCGTGCAGAAAAAAACAATGTAAATAAAGAACCTAGTTTGGAGGTGCCACATCAAGGTCAAAGAAATTCGCGTCAACGATGAAATCGAAGCAAAAAGCGTTCGATGCATCGGCCCCGACGGGAAGCAGATCGGCGTAATCAGCAAAGCGGAAGCGTTGCGTTTGGCCGATGAGGCCGGGCTGGATTTAGTCGAAATTTCTCCGACTGCCGTGCCTCCCGTCTGCAAGATTATGGATTTCGGCAAGTTCAAATACGAACTGGCCAAGAAGGAAAAGGACAGTCGTAAAAAACAACACGTCATCGTTACCAAGGAAATTCGGCTGAGGCCAAAGACCGAGGAACATGATTTTCTCTTTAAAGTCAAGCACGCCAGGAAGTTTATCGAGGAAGGAAATCGCGTCAAAGCCACCGTCATGTTCCGTGGACGCGAAAATGCCCATCGCGAATTCGGCGAAGCGGTTCTGGAAAGGCTCAAGAAAGAATTGGAAGATGTAGCCAAGGTTGAAAAAGATACGAAATTTGAAGGCGGTCAACTGATACTCTATCTGACGAAAAAGTGAGGTAATGTAAAATGCCGAAAATGAAAACGAACCGTGCAGCGATGAAGCGGTTCAGATTTACCGGTACGGGCAAAATTCGCCGTTCGCGCGCATTTGCCAGCCATATTCTTACCAAAAAGAACGCCAAGCGGAAACGCCGGCTGCGGCAGAATACGCTGATTGCCAAAGCCGATTACGCCCGCGTCAAACGCTTGATCAGCGCCTGATTGTTTACACCCTGAACGATACGGAGGACTATAATGCCCAGATCGCATTCTTCTGTTCCGACCCATCATCGTCGGAAAAAATATCTCAAAGCTGCCAAAGGTTATTGGGGCGGTAAGCACCGTCTGTTCAAGTCTGCCAAAGAACAGGTCGAAAAGGGCCTGCAGTATGCCTATCGCGATCGAAGGAATCGCCGGCGCGAGCTTCGGGCTTTGTGGATCACGCGCATCAATGCCGCTTCGCGGATGTTCGGGCTGTCCTATTCTCAGCTCATCGACAAGCTGAATAAAAAGGGCATCGTCGTAGATCGCAAAATCCTAGCCGACTTGGCCGTAAACGACATTAAAGCCTTTGAAGCCGTCGTCAATTCCGCTAAATCCTGATCGCTCATGTCGGAGGCATTCAAACAGATCCTGATGACAGCGGCGGAAATCCGCCGCGAGTTTGCGGAAAAGAGCCGTACTGTCGCCTCTTCCGCAGAGGTGGAAGAGCTGCGCATCGCTTTTCTTGGTAGAAAGGGCAAGGTGACTGCGCTCTTTCAGCTTATTGGCGCCGTCGATGCCGAGGAAAAGCCGCGCGCGGGAGCGGAGCTGAACCGCCTTCGCGACGAGCTGACGCAGACCCTCCAAGAACTGAAGCAACAGGAAAAAGATCGCGAGGAGCGCGCCTCTTTTTTTGACCCGACACTGCCGGGACGCCGTCCGCCGCAGGGCAGCCTGCATCCCCTGCTGCAGGTGATGGACGAGATCAAGAGCATCTTTATCGGCATGGGGTTCCGAGTGGAGGAGGGGCCGGAAATCGAAACCGACTATTATAACTTTGAAGCGTTGAACGTTCCGGCGCATCACCCTTCGCGCGACATGCACGACACTTTTTATGTCGAAGGCGGTTTTCTCTTGCGTACACACACCTCACCGGTGCAAATCCACACGATGGAAAAGCAAAAACCGCCGATCCGCATGATCGCTCCCGGCCGCTGCTTTCGCAAAGACACGCCGGATGCCACTCATTCGCCCATATTTCATCAGGTGGAGGGCTTGGTTGTCGATCGCGGCGTCTCGTTTGCGGACCTAAAGGGGGTGGTACAGGCCTTTGCGCAAAGACTTCTAGGGCATGGCGTACAGGTTCGCTTTCGCCCGAGCTTTTTTCCGTTTACCGAGCCCAGCGCAGAATACGATTTTTCCTGCATTTTTTGCGGCGGCAACGGCTGCCGGGTATGCAAACAGACCGGCTGGCTCGAGATCTCCGGCGCCGGTATGGTCGATCCGGAGGTCTTTGGATTCGTCGACATCGATCCCGAAATTTACTCCGGCTACGCCTTCGGCATGGGCATCGAGCGGATCGCGATGCTGCTTTTAGGCGTACACGATATCCGAATTTTTTACGAAAACGATTTGCGCTTTCTCAACCAGTTTTAATGGTGGACCGACTTGAAAGTAACGCTGAGCTGGCTTAAGGAATTTGTCGATATTGATCTTTCGATCGAGCAGATCGCCGAAACTCTGACCATGCGCGGCCTGGAGATCGAGGAAATCACTCGGCCGCAATACGCTTTTTCCGGTGTGGTCACTGCTCGGGTTCTTGCCGTTGACCCGCATCCGAGTGCCGACCATCTGCGAGTTTGCCGCGTCTCGGACGGCACGGCAGAGCGGAACGTCGTCTGCGGCGCTCCCAACGTCCGAAAAGGCAAGGTTTATCCGCTGGCGCTTCCGGGCGCCAAGCTGGGAGAGATGAGCATCGAAACGCGGCCGCTGCGGGGCGTTGTAAGCGAAGGGATGCTCTGTTCGGAAAGCGAGCTCGGGCTTTCCGAGCGTGCGGACGGGCTTCTCGAGCTGCCGGATGATGCGCCGCTCGGCAAAGACTTGAAAGAGCTGCTCGGAGAGGCTGATACAACTTTTGATGTCTTTGTAACACCCAATCGCGCCGACTGCATGAGCGTGATTGGAATTGCCCGTGAGCTGGCGTCGGCCATGGGCAGACCGTTAAAGAAACGCGCTCTTTCTTTGCAGCCCGCGCCTGCCGGCGAAGCGATGAATGTGGAGATCCTTGACCCTCAGCGCTGTCCGCGTTACACCGGCAGACTCATTGCTGAGGTAAAAATCGGTCCTTCGCCGCTTTGGCTGGCCAGACGTCTCCACGCAGTGGGCGTGCGGTCGATCAATAATGTGGTCGACATTACCAACTATGTGATGATGGAAACCGGCCAGCCGCTCCACGCTTTCGATCGGGCGTTACTCAGAGGAAATCGAATCGTTGTACGCACCGCCGACAAAGGGGAACGATTTGTAACGCTGGACGGCAAAGAGCATGAGCTTGGCCCTGAAGACTTGTTGATCTGCGACGCGGAGCGGCCGGTTGCCTTGGCCGGAATTATGGGCGGACTCAATTCCGAAGTTTCTGAGCAAACGACTGCGGTCTTTTTGGAAAGCGCTCATTTCGAGCCCACCGGCATCCGCAAGACCTCCGGTAGACTGCAGGTGGCCAGCGAATCCTCGCGGAGATTCGAGCGGGGCGTCGACCCCAACGGCGCCGTCTATGCGTTGGACCGCGCCGCTCAGCTGATGGTCGAATTGGCAGGCGGCAAAATCCTCGGCGAGGTCGTTGATGTTTATGCCAAACCGATCGCACCGTTGACCATTCGGCTTTCCACCGCAAAATGCAATGCCTTGTTGGGTACCAATCTGCCGCAGGAAAAAATCGGGTCGATTCTGCAAAGCCTCGAGCTGCCGACGCAACCGATGGATGCCGACTTGTTGTCGGTGCAAATTCCCACTTTCCGTTTCGATCTCACTCGGCCGGTCGACTTGATGGAAGAGGTGGCGCGCTGCATCGGTTATCATGCAGTGCCGCCCGAACCGGCTCCGCGCATCAATCAGATGCAGGAACCGAATCAGCGCGATCGCTTCCGAGATCAAGTGCGGCGAATGCTTGTTTCGGCCGGATTGCGCGAAACGGTCGCCTATAACTTGGTGCCGCGCAAAATAGCCGAAGCTTTCCTGCCGAACGGATTGGAATGCGTCAATCTCATCAATCCACTCAGCGCCGATATGGCCGTCTTTCGTCCGAACATCCTGATTTCCCTATTAGGGACGGCAGCCTACAATCGTAATCGCCAAATGCCGGATCTCAGAATCTATGAGATCGGGCAATCGGGCTGGAAGATTAACGGCAAAATTGAGGAAAAACTGCAGATCGGCGTGCTGTTGTGCGGCGAAAGGTTAAACAAAGAGTGGTATCAAGGGCCGGTTGCTTTTGATTTTTACGACATCAAGGGTATTTACGAGCATCTTTTCGAGGGCATCGGGATTTCGAAAGCGCGTTTTGTGGAGGCGAAAGAGCCGATCTGGGATCGAGAGAGCGTAGGTCTGGAGATCAACGGACGTTACCTCGGTAGTTTCGGCAAGATTCGCAAAGAAATCTGCGCTTTTTACAAGTTCAAGGTTTGCGATGTGTTCGGCTTGTGGCTCGATTTCGATTCACTTTTTGAATTGCGCACTATAAACAAGCGATATGATCCGGTGCCGCGTTTCCCCTCGTCGCCTTTCGACCTTGCTCTGATCGTCGACATCGACACGCCGGTCGGCCGATTGGAGGAGGAAATTCGTCAAGCCGGCGGACCTTACCTGCGCGAGGTTCGCTTGTTCGATCTGTATCAAGGCGATCAGGTTCCGCCCGGCAAAAAAAGTGCGGCTTTTTCATTGACTTTTTCATCAAAAGAACGTACGTTAAACGAAGATGAAGTGAACGAGACGGTCGAAAAAATTCTCGAACGATTGCGCAAAGAATTGGGCGCAGAATTACGACCGAGCTGATCATGGCACAAGAAAGTCTTATTGATTTGTTGGAACGGCGCGTCTATCAGGCGCTGAAAAAAATTGCCGAACAACAAAAGGTCATTCATACTTTAATTCGCGAAAAGCAGGAATTAGAGAAAGCGATCGACGAAAAGGAGAGGCTAATCCGGCAACTGCAGAAGCAGATCGAAGAACTCTCTCAACACAATGATGCCGAACTCTTGAAAGAGTTTCAGGCAAGAGAAATGAAGCTGAAAGAACGCCTTCAGGAACTTGTGGAAAAAATCGACAAGGTGCGACTGCTTGAATGAAGGCGAACGGTGAGGAAACGAGGCGGAAGCCTTTTCTCGCTATGTCAAGTTAAATGGATAATGAAAGCAAAACCTTCAAGGTCAACATTTTCGGCTCGGAGTACGTTTTACGTGCTGACAAGGATAATGATATTCTCCAAATTGCATCGTATGTCGATCAAAAAATGCGGGAGATTCATTCCTTAAAGATGAGTCTGCCTCTGCATCAGGTGGCCATATTGACCGCCCTCAATATTGCTGAGGAGCTTTTTGATCAGCAGAAGAAAGGGATCGGAGAATATCAAAACTTGAAGGAACGGCTCCAACGGCTGATTCAGCAGTTGGAACTTGGCATTCAAAATCCCGCCGAATGGGAAAAGCAGAACGAGAAATAAGCTTTTTGCCCGCTTCTGAACCTCTTTAACCTCCGCCGGTTCTGTACCGGCTTTCCTTTCCGTCGTTGCACTCTAATCCTCGAGTCTCACGCTAACGAGTCAGAGTCCTCTCAACCGGATCTGACGGAGGGGTGAAGGCAACATGACAACGATGATTTTAACGGCTGTGGTGGTCGGCGTCGTCGGGTTTATCGGCGGCTGGCTGGCTTCCAGATACATCGGGCAAAGCAAAGTCGCCAATGCGGAAAAATTGGCGGAAAAGATCATTGCCGATGCGGAAAAAGAAGCGAAAGCTTTAAAACGGGAAAAGCAGCTCGAAGCGAAGGACGAGTTCCTTCGGCTCAAGCAGAATCTGGAAAATGAAATCAGGCAGCGGAGAGCGGAGCTCTCCAAACTGGAAAGCAAACTGGCGGGCAGGGAACAGAGCCTCGATCGACGACACGAACTTCTCAGCAAAAAGGAAGAAGAACTCAAGTCGCTGGAAGCGGATCTAAAGACCCGTTTGGAAAAGACGGCCAAGTTGGAAGCAGAGCTGCAGGAGAAAATTGCCGAGGAGAACGAGCATCTCGAAAAAATCAGCGGCCTGACCAACGAGGAGGCCAAGCGGATCTTGATGAACAATCTCCTGGAAAAGGCCAAACAGGAAGCGGCGCGGGAGATCAAGGAGATCAAGGATCAGGCGCGGCAGGCGGCCAATCGCGAGGCTAAAGAAATTATCGTTCAGGCGATTCAACGAACCGCAGCGGATCATTCTACCGAAACGACGGTCTCGGTCGTGAACCTTCCGAACGATGAGATGAAGGGCCGCATCATCGGACGCGAAGGCCGCAACATTCGCTCTTTCGAGCAGGCGACGGGCGTCGAGGTGATCGTCGACGATACGCCCGAAGCGGTCGTCCTTTCGGGATTCGATCCTTTCCGGCGCGAGATCGCCAAGCTTGCGCTCGAGCGTTTAGTGGCGGACGGCCGTATCCATCCGGCACGCATCGAAGAGGTTGTGAAAAAGACCACCGAAGAGATGGAAGAAAAGCTGGTCGAAATCGGCGAGAAAGCGCTCTTTGAGACCGGCGTCGGCGATGCGCCGCTGGAGATCAAAAAGCTGCTCGGCAAGCTCAAATACCGCACCAGCTACGGCCAGAACAACCTGCAGCATGCCATAGAAGTCTCTTTTCTCTCTGGATTGATGGCGGTGCAGCTCGGATTGGACGGCACATTAGCCAAGCGCGCCGGACTGCTGCACGACATCGGCAAAGCGATCGACCGCTATACCGAAGGAACCCATTCGCAAATCGGCGCCGAATTGGCGAAAAAATACGGCGAACACCCGATCGTCGTCAATGCCATTGCGGCGCATCATGAGGACGTGGAACCGATTTCGCCGATTGCCGTGTTGGTCAAGGCGGCGGACGCGATCAGCGGCTCGAGACCGGGCGCCAGACGCGAGGCACTGGAAACCTACATTAAGCGGCTCGAGGCGCTGGAGGCCATTGCGCGTTCGTTCAGCGGCGTCGGCAACGCCTACGCCATTCAGGCGGGCCGCGAAATTCGCGTCATGGTCGAGCATGACAAGATCGACGATGCCATGGCCGAGCAGCTCAGCTCCGACATTGCCGAACGGATCCAGAACGAGATGGAGTATCCCGGCCAGATCAAGGTCACCGTCATTCGTGAGTTCCGCGCCGTCGATTATGCCAAGTAACGGCCCCAAACGATGAACAGCCGCAAAGACATCGTCACTGTGCTTTTTATCGGCGATGTTGTCGGTAAAGCCGGTCTTGATGCTTTGACCAAGTGGCTGCCGGAGCTTAAAGCGCGGCACGAAATCGAGTTTACCATCGTCAACGGTGAGAACGGGGCGCAGGGTAAGGGACTTACGGAAGCTCTGGCAAAACAGTACATGGAGCTGGGCGCAGATGTCATCACAGGCGGCAACCATACCTGGACGCATGCCGAGTTTCGGCGCTATCTGGATCAAAGCGATCGAGTTCTGAGACCCGCCAACTATCCCGACAGCGCACCCGGCAAAGGGGCGGTGGTTCTGACGTCCTCCGCCGGAACGCCGATCGGCGTCATCAATCTGCAGGGCAGAGCGTTCATGTACGACATCGACTGTCCGTTCCGCAAAGCCGATGAGCTGATCGACCGCCTGCGCCGGCAAACGCCGATCCTGATCGTCGACATGCACGCGGAAGCGACGGCGGAGAAAAGCGCCCTTGCCTGGTACCTCGACGGACGGGTAAGCGCCGTGATCGGCACGCACACCCACGTGCAGACCGCTGATGAACGCATTCTGCCGAAAGGTACCGCCTACCTCAGTGATGCCGGCATGACCGGTCCACACGATTCAGTTATCGGCCTGGATGTTCAGGTCGCCGTTAAGCGGTTTCTTTCGGGCATTCCGGAATATTATCAGACGGCGACCGCCAACGTTCGCCTGAACGGGGTGCTGATCAAGATCGATCGCCAAACCGGGCGGGCAAAGAGCATCGAACGAATCAACCTGCCGGAGGGTAAGTGATGTCCGCGATTCTAATAGACGGAAAAGCCGTTGCGGAAAAAATTTATGCGCAGCTGACGGAAGAGGTTGCCGAGCTAAAACAGAAAGGCATCGTGCCGCGACTGGAGGTCATTCTCGTCGGTGAAAATCCCGCTTCCAAGTCCTATGTCGGCATGAAGCAAAAAGCCTGTGAGAAAATCGGCATTGCGTCGGCAACCACGCATCTGCCCGAGTCCACGCCGGAGAGCGAGCTGTTGGCTTGGATCGACCGTTTCAACCAAGACCCTGCCGTGCACGGCATTCTTGTTCAGCTTCCCCTGCCCAATCATATTTCTGAAAAAAGAATCCTGGAATCCATCCTGCCGGAAAAGGATGTCGACGGCTTTCATCCGGTCAATCGCGGCCGCCTGGCGGTCGGTGAGGAAACGTTCGTACCTTGTACGCCGGCAGGCATGCAGGAATTGTTGAAAGCGTACGACTTTAATCCTGCCGGCAAACACGTTGTCGTGGTCGGCCGGAGCGCCATTGTCGGGATGCCGTTTGCGGTACTCATGATGCAGAAAAAACCGTGGGCAAATGCGACGGTCACCGTGTGCCACACCGGTTCCGGCGACCTCTCGCGATATACGCGCCAGGCGGATATTTTGGCCGTCGCTGCTGGAAGGCCCAATACGGTCACCGGCGACATGATCAAGCCGGGGGCCGTGGTGCTGGATGTGGGCGTCAACCGCGTCGAGGATCCTTCGAATCCCAAAGGCTACAAGCTTGTCGGCGATGTCGATTTTGCTTCCGCCGTAGAAACAGCAGGCGCCATTACGCCGGTTCCGGGCGGCGTCGGTCCCATGACCATTGCCATGCTGCTGAAAAATACCGTGATTTCGTGCAAAAAATTTTGTAAATTGCATAAAGAAATGCGCCCGTAGCTCAACTGGACAGAGCACTAGCCTCCGGAGCTAGGGGTTGTGGGTTCGATTCCCGCCGGGCGTACTAAGCCCGCCGAATTGTTTCGGCGGGCTTTTTTTCTTGGCAATTAAGCATCTATTTCTTATTTTCCCGCCGTCTTTATTCTCCCTATTTCAAAATCAG
>JAPDQV010000051.1:14965-17258 GCA_034505495.1 candidate division KSB1 bacterium
ATGAAGAACCTTATCTTGATGATGTGTCTGGCAGTGACTTTTTATTTTAGTACCGCCCGATCCGCAGAAGAGTGGGAAAACCCTGAAATCATTGCCGTCAACAAAGAGGCGCCGCACGCGGCATTTTTTCCGTTTCCGGACCGAACTGCTTCGCTGACTTTACGTCCTGAAGCTTCTACGCGCGTGCAGTCGCTGAACGGCCAATGGAGGTTCAAGTTCCTCGTTTCGCCTGATCAGGCACCGACCGACTTTCATGTGCCCGACTATCCTGATCAAAAATGGGATCTTTTGTCAGTGCCTTCGAATTGGCAGCTGCACGGCTACGGCAGGCCGCATTACACCAACATCAAGTACCCTTTTCCCGCCAATCCGCCTTTTGTTCCGCACGATTACAACGAGACCGGCTTGTACCGCACAAGCTTTACGCTGCCCGAAGAGTGGAAGGGGCAGGAGATCTTTATTCGCTTCGAAGGCGTGGCGTCGGCGTTTTATCTCTATGTTAACGGCAGCTTTGTGGGATACAGCGAAGACAGCATGCTGCCGGCCGAGTTTTGCCTTACGCCCTATGTGAAGGAAGGAAAAAATGTACTGGCCGCCAAGGTCATTAATTGGTCCGACGGCAGCTATTTGGAGGATCAAGATTTTTGGCGTCTGGGCGGCATCTTTCGCGACGTCCGGCTCATCGCCAGGCCGCAGGTTTTTCTCCGCGACTTTTTCGTGACGACCGATCTGAACAACGACTACACGGTTGCCGACGTCCGCATTCGCGCCTGGATAAGCAATCGCTCCGCCAAGAGCGCCAAGGTTCGCCTGCGCGCGACTCTGCATGAAGGATTTGACGCCGAAACCACGCTCGTCGTCGCCGCCGACCGCGAATCGACTGCGGACCTGATAGGCCGACTCGATCGACCGCGACTTTGGAGCGCTGAAATTCCGAATCTTTACATTCTCACTCTCGAGCTGTTGGATGAGAAAGGTCAAGTGCTTGAAGCGGTCTCGCAAAAAATCGGCGTGCGGGAGATCGAGATGCGCAAAGGACAGTTGCTGGTAAACGGTCGCGCCGTTTATTTCAAAGGGGTCAACCGCCATGAAATTCAGCCTGATTGCGGCCGCGCGGTTACTGAAGAGACGATGATCAAGGACATCCTGCTGATGAAGCGGCACAATATCAACGCCGTGCGCACCAGCCACTATCCCAATCATCCCCGCTGGTATGAGCTCTGCGATGAATACGGTATCTATCTCATCGGCGAGGCGAACGTCGAAGCGCACGAGCTGTGGTCCGATCGCCGCATCTATCTCGATGAAAAGCCCGAATGGGAAAAGGCATTTGTCACCCGGGGCACCGCCATGGTGCAGCGCGATAAAAATCATCCCTCGGGGATTATCTGGTCCATGGGCAATGAGACCGGCTTCGGCACCCATTTCGATACGATGTATCGTGAAATGAAAAAGATCGATCCCACACGCCCGATTCATTATGAAAGCCGCACACCGGCTTATATTCATGGCCTTTCCAAGTATGACATCATCTCGACGATGTACGCAAGCCTGGATGGAATCCTCGATCTGGCCGCGCAGGACACCACGCGTCCGGTCATTCTTTGCGAATATGCCCATTCGATGGGCAACAGCACCGGCAACCTGCGCAAATATTGGGACCTGTTCGAGTCGCATCCCCGTATACAGGGGGCATTTATTTGGGATTTTGTCGATCAGGGCTTATACAAAAAGACGGAGGACGGACGGCTTTTCTTTGCTTACGGCGGCGATTTCGGCGATATACCCAACGACGGTAATTTTTGCTGCAACGGCATCGTCAACCCCGATCGTACACCCCAGCCGGCCATGGAAGAGGTCAAAAAGGTCTTTCAATTCGTCAAAGTCAAACCAATCGATCTCTATGCCGGCATTCTTGCGGTTCAAAATACCTTTGAGTTTAGAAACCTGAATTTTTTGACCCTTGAATGGCAGCTGTGCACGCCGTTTCGAGTCATCAAGTCCGGAAAAATCGATCGGCTCGACATCCCGCCGCAGGAGACCAGGCCGGTGCAGCTCGGTCATCTTTATGAGGCGATGAAAAGCGATGCCCCTTGTTACCTCAATATCGATTTCAAACTGAAAAACGATATGCCGTGGGCGCCTGCCGGATATGTACTCGCCGGAGAACAATTCGTTTTTCCATTTGTCGAAAAACAAAAGGAAAAGCCGCTTTTGCCGATGCAGGTCAAAGAGGAAAAGAATCACTTGCTGTTGAGCGGCGGGAATTGGTCGCTCGTTTTCGACAAGCAAA
>JAPDQV010000052.1:0-295 GCA_034505495.1 candidate division KSB1 bacterium
GGTATGTATCATTCTCCCCTCTGCCTTGATCTTTGAGAATGAAGCGATAAATGATCTTACGACTGACGGAAGGCCTGCTCTTGGCCTTCCCTCAGTAGTTCATTTGTTCGGGGCTCCGGTCATCTTTTAAATGCTCCATACGCTCGTTCTTGATCTTGGCGGTAAAGGGAATCTCGTTGCCGTTGTTTCGGCGTCTTGAGAGCGCTTTCTCGCATGCCTGCTTGAAACGATAACACTTCAATCTGCGGTTTTTTTTCGGATTTCTCGTCTGACCGTTGATTGATTGACACCGATC